>CAYMTF010000095.1:1693-3501 GCA_964393295.1 uncultured Methanosarcinales archaeon
CCTAGGATCAAATTTGAAATTGCGGTTTGAAGTTTTATCAACTATCTTCTGCTATATCTCTTTTTTCTATTACCTTTGAAACCCCTATTATATCTACTTTTTTTCTGTGGTTTCGCAGCTGCACCTATGGCGTTTTTAGCAGTTTCAGAATGGTATTTATGATCTGCCACTTCAATCTCTTGTTTAATTAATTTTTCAATAGAATGTAAATAATCTCTCTCTTCTGATTCACAAAAAGAAAACGCAGTTCCATCTTTTCCAGCACGAGCTGTTCTTCCAATTCTATGAACATAACTTTCAGGTTCATTTGGAAGTTCAAAATTTATTACGTGGGAAATTTTATCTACATCGATTCCTCTTGCAGCAATATCAGTAGCTACTAACACTTTTATTTGACCTTCTTTAAAACCTTTCAAAGCTCTAGTTCTAGCATTCTGAGATTTATTACCATGAATTGGTTCTGCAGTGATGTTGTTTTTGTTAAGAAAAGTGGAAACTTTATTAGCACGATGTTTGGTTCTAGTAAAAACTAGAATTTTATTAAATTTTTCAGTTTGTATAATATTTAATAATAATTTCTCTTTACAATTTTTATCTACGAAAAATATCTTTTGAATGATTTTTTCAACAGTAGTTGCTTGAGGTGTGACTTCAACTCTAATGGGGTTATGTAGAAGAGAATTAGCTAAAGAACTAATTTGTGGTGACATGGTAGCAGAGAAAAATAATGATTGTTTTTTCTTAGGTAACCGTTTTAATAATTTTTTAATATCATGAATAAAACCCATGTCTAACATTCTGTCAGCTTCATCTAAAACAAAATATTCAATATCTCTTAATGTTAACATCCCTTGATCAAGAAGGTCTAATAATCTACCTGGAGTGGCAACGACAATGTCTACACCTTTTTCTAATGCTTGAACTTGTCTACCTTGTTTGACACCGCCAAAAATAACTGTATGTTTAAATTTAAGGAATTGACCATATTCTGCAATATTTTCTCCAATCTGTGCAGCTAATTCTCTCGTAGGTGTGACAATTAATGTTTTTATTTTTCTGGGATAACTTTCATCCATATTATTTAAAATTGGTAATGTGAATGATGCAGTTTTACCAGTACCTGTTTGAGCGATACCAATAAGATCTCTTCCTTCTAATATACTAGGAATAGCTTTTTCTTGAATTGGTGTGGGATTAATATAATTTAATCTTGTTAATGCTTTTTGGATTGTTGGTTTTAAATTTAATTCTTTGAATGTTGTCATAGAATAGTTATTTTTTTGTTGTAGTTATAAATGTGTGTGGTTATATGAGGAATTTTTTTTCTTGAATATAAGATTATTCCTGTCTTCTTCGCATTGCTACAAATCCGCCAACTACTGTTAGAAGTAAAAGTGCAATTGCGTAATCACTAAATTCTGGTACTGCAGGAGAACCTTCATTCATACAAGAAGCAGAACACCCATCACCATCAATATTGTTACCATCATCACATTCTTCTCCTAGATCAACATTTCCATCACCACAAGAATCGGAACCATAAATTAGATAAGATTGGCCAGCACCACTATCCCCCTCATCATTACCTTTAGCACCAATAAGTAAATCATCCAAATTGTCATTATTAACATCACCAGCAGAAGAAACTGACCAACCAGATGAATCATAATTGTTTTCACCAATGAAACTAGCGTTAAATAAACTCATATCCTGAGTTAAACAATTGTCACATCCATAAATCAAATAAGACTTACCAGCACCAGGCCCACCATCATCATTACCTTTAGCACCAATAAGTAAATCACCAA
>CAYMTF010000096.1:0-3054 GCA_964393295.1 uncultured Methanosarcinales archaeon
CAGTCAGTAAGACATTGATGTATATAATCTAACAATTGTTTTATTATTATGTGTATTAATAAATGCAAACTATTTAATCTTAATTGAACTTTATTGATCTATATCATCAAAACAATTAAAAATGAAAAAATATTTTTTAAATATAAATTTCCATAGGAAAAAAAGGGGTGAGGGTTTAAAATGAAAATAGGTAGTTTTTTTGAGAATTTTTTAAAGAAAGATTCAATTTTTCTAGATAAATCTTTATTACTTTCTTCTTATCTTCCAGAAGAGATATTGTTTAGGGAAGAATTAATTAAGGATGTGGCAAATATTTTAGCTCCAGCTTTAAGATTAGAACAACCTTCTAGTTTATTAATATACGGAAAGACAGGGACAGGAAAAACACTTTCGATTAAATATGTCCTAAAATCCATGAAAGAGATAGCAGATAAAAATAATATACCTTTGAAAACAATATATGTTAATTGTAAATTAAAAAGGATTGCAGATACTGAATATAGGTTAGTGGCACAATTAATTAAAGAATTTGGAAGAGAAGTTCCAGCAACAGGATTACAAACTGATGAAGTATATAATATATTTTATTCATTAGTTGATAAAGAAAAAGTGATAATTTTGTTAGTATTAGATGAAATTGATCAATTAACTAAGAAAATAGGTGATGAAATTTTATATAATTTAACCAGAATTAATACAGAATTAAAAAATGCTCAAATTGCATTAATAGGTATTTCTAATAATCTTATTTTTGCAGAAAATTTAGATCCAAGAGTTAAATCTTCTTTATCAGAAGAGGAGTTAATTTTTCCGCCATATAACGCATTACAGATCCAAGATATTCTAAGAACAAGATCAAATAAGGCTTTTAGAGAAAATGCAGTACAAAATGGAGTAATTGAAAAATGTTCAGCGTATGCAGCAAGGGAACACGGTGATGCTAGAAGGGCAATTGATTTATTGAGGGTTGCTGGAGAGTTAGCTGAAAGGAATGCATCAAGGATAATTGAAATTAAACATTTAGATGAAGCAGAGAATAAAATTGAGTCAGATAAAATAATTAATGCTGTTGTTTCTCAACCAAAACAGTTTCAAGCAGTATTATATTCAATATTATTATTAACTCCTAAAAGGAAAGTAATTTACACTGGTGAAATTTATGATGTTTACAAAACTTTATGTGGCAAGATAAGATTTAATGTTTTAACACAGAGAAGAATTTCTGATATATTAGCAGAATATGATATGTTAGGAATAATTAATGCAAAGATAGTGTCTAAAGGAAGATATGGAAGAACTAGGGAAGTATCTATGGCTTTAGAAGATAATATAAAGATGAAATTAAAAGAGTTAATTGAAAGATCTATTCAATTACATAATTAATTATTTTTATTGTTCTTATGATTATAAAAATTAAAATTTTAAAATAGGAGATTTTTTTAATGATTTCAAAAGAAGATTTAATAGAAAAATTATTTGAAAGAGGAATTTTAGTAAATAAAGAATTAATAGAAAATGGATTGGATAAAAACATTTTAAACGAATTAAATTTAAATGAAGAAGACTTATCAATTTTTAAAAAAGAAGATTTAGGAATTAATAAAAATTATAACATTGTTTATTCTTATGATACAACTCCACAAAAATATGTTGTAAAAGATTTTGCTAATGTTTTCAAATATAGGTATAAATTTTTAGAGAGTATTTTACGTAATAAACCAAAATTAAAAGGGATTACAACTATACAAAGAGTATTACAAAAAAGAGAAAGAGACAAAGTTTCAATAATAGGGCTTGTTAATGATATTGCAGAGACTAAAAATGGTAATCTTTTGATAACTTTAGAGGACATAACAGGCACAATTAAAGTTTTGATTAATAAAAACAATCCAGATTTATTAGAAGAATCAAAATCCTTAATTTTTGATGAAGTGATTGGCATTACTGGTTCTAATGGAGATAAAATAATTTTTGCAGATGACGTTATTTGGCCAGATACGCCAACTACAAAAGAAATTAAAAAATCTCCAAATGAAGAATATGCAATTTTTCTATCGGACATTCATGTCGGTTCAAAATATTTTTTAGAAGATTCTTTTAATAAATTAATAAAATGGATTAATGGAGAAGTAGGGAATGAAAACCAAAAAGATATTGCTAATAAAATAAAATATATTTTTATTGCAGGGGATGTTGTTGATGGGATAGGAATTTATAAGGATCAAGATCAAGAATTGTCAATTAAATCTATATATGGACAGTATGATGCCTTTGCAGATCTTATAAATAAAATTTCAAAAGAAAAAAATATTTTTATTTGTCCTGGTAATCACGATATGGTTCATTTAGCAGAGCCGCAACCTGCATTTTATAAAAAATATGCTCAAAAACTTTATAATATGGATAATGTTGAATTAGTAAGTAATCCTTCAATGATAAATATAGGTAAAACAGATAATTTTGAAGGGACAGACGTTTTAATGTACCATGGGTATAGTTTTGATTTTTATGTTGCTAATGTTGATAGTATTAGGAACAATGGTGGCTATGAAAGAGCAGATTTAATTATGAAATTTTTACTTAAACGTCGTCATTTGGCACCAGCTTTCAAATCAACACCTTACCTACCTTTCGATAAAGATGACCCATTATTAATAAAGAAGATTCCAGATATTATGATTACTGGACATATACATTATTCATCAATCGCAAATTATAATGGGATTACTTTAATGAGTGGTAGTTGTTGGCAGGGTAAAACAAAATTTCAAGAGAAATTAGGTCATAACCCTCAACCAGGAAGAGTACCAGTTATTAACTTGAAAACAAGAAAAATTAAAGTTATGAAATTTGTATAGTTTGATACACAATAACACTTAAAAAAGTAATAATTAAAATATTGTAAATGGAAATTGCAGCTTCTGACCAAATTAAGAATTATTTCAAAGATATCAGATCTGAAGTTGAAAAGTGTTATGAGATTGCAAAAAGTTCTTAAAAGATAAAATTAGACCCTGCAGATCAGTCAGAGATTATTCTTGCAAATACTATGGC
>CAYMTF010000096.1:3064-3490 GCA_964393295.1 uncultured Methanosarcinales archaeon
TTTGGGTCTTATATCAATGGTTTCGCCACAGATCCTAAAAACAAATATCCCTAAGAGGATTCAACAATTAGAAAAAGAATATGGTAATTTAGATTGGAGAGTAGGATTTAAGATAGCAGAAGAAGTAGCAAAAGAAAAGTTTTGTAAATTCAAATCTAAAAAAGAAGCTATTGAAGTTGGTATTAGAACTGGTTTTGCATATTTAACATTAGGTATTGTAGCGGCACCATTGGAAGGTTTTATTGGTATTGAAATCAAAAACAGAAAAGATGGTAAAGAATATATTGCATTAAAATATGCAGGACCAATAAGAGGGGCAGGAGGTACAGCTTCTTCAACATCAGTAATTTTAGCTGATTATGTGAGAGTTAAGATGGGTTATTCTACTTATGATCCAAGTGAAAAAGAAATAAAAAGGTATATTTC
>CAYMTF010000097.1:0-3433 GCA_964393295.1 uncultured Methanosarcinales archaeon
TTAAAGCCTAAAATTGTTGAGACGGCGATCAAAAGAAGTGATAAAAAAAATCTAGCAACTTGTTTGGCAACAGAATTAAGCCTTGGGGGTGTTTTTGCAGAAGAGATTTGCAAATCAAAAAATATTGACCCTAAAAAATCATTAGCTGAAACAAACATAAAAGAGATCAAAGATATCTGTGTGGCGATTAAAGAATTTGTTTCTTTAATTGGTAGCAATAAAACGGCGGGTTATATCTTTGAAAATGGAACAATGTTCCCTTTACCATTTATAGGTGAAGAGATTAATAAAAAGTATGAAACTTATAGCGGATGTTTAGATCTTGTGGATCCTTTTGAAACTGTGACACCTTATCAGCAAAAGATTAATTCAGTTCAGAAGATTATCAGTGGTCAAGAAGAAGCAATAAAATCTATAGAAAAAAGTATTAAAAAAGATACAAGTATTGGTGATAAAATTTATGATCATTATTCTGAAATCCAAAATTTACTAAATGTGGTTAAGTCTTTGAAAAAAGAACAATCTTGGGAAGAAATAAAGAAGTTATTGATGAAAGAAAAAAGAATTAACAAAGTAGATCTTAAGTTGAAAAAAGTTATTTTAAATTTATGAGGAGATAAAATTATCTGCAAAAACTTATAAACAATTAGATTATCATTAGATCATGGCAAAGGTTAATCCTTATGAGGTCTCAGGAAAAGTTGATTATGAAAAATTAATCACTGATTTTGGGATCAAAAAACTAACACCAACTAATTTGAAAAGAATCAAGAAAATTACTGGTGAGATCCATCCTTATTTGAGGAGAGGCATTTTCTTTGCACACAGAGATTTAAAATGGTGTTTAGATGAATATGAAAAAGGGAACAAATTCTTCTTATACACTGGTTGTGGCCCATCTGGTCCAATTCATTTAGGGCATTTAGGCACTTGGATGTTCACCAAATGGTTACAAGATAAATTTGATGTGGAATTGTGGTTTCAATTTACTGATGATGAAAAATTTTTATTCAAAGATAAAAGTTATCAAGAGATCCAGGATTGGACTCATGAGAACATGTTAGATGTTATCGCATTGGGTTTTAACCCTAAAAAGACTAATTTTTTAATTAATACTAAACATGCTGGTCTAATATATCCTGAGGCAATAAAAGTAGCTAAAAAGATTACTTTTTCAACAGTAAAATCTGCTTTTGGATTTAAAGATTCTAATAACATAGGTAGTATATTTTATACTGCAATGCAGACAGTACCAGCGTTTTTACCAAATGTTTTACGTAATGAAAATAGACCTTGTTTAATACCACTGGGGATAGATCAAGACCCTCATTTTAGAATTAGTAGGGATGTAATTGAAAAATTAGGTTATAAAAAACCAGCAATATTACATTCTAAATTTATGCCTCCATTAATGGGAGTAGAGGGGAAGATGAGTAGTTCTAATTGTGGACAAGCTATCTTCACAACTGATACCCCTAAACAAGTTAGGAAGAAAATTAATAAGTATGCTTTTTCTGGCGGGCAATCCACTATTGAGGAACATAGAAAAAAAGGTGGTAACCCTGATGTAGATGTCGCTTATCAATGGTTAAGATATTTTGAAGATGATGATGAAAGATTAGCACAGATTAGATCAGATTATGAAAGTGGCAAATTATTGAGTGGAGAATTAAAAGAAATTTTAATTAAAAAGATTAATAAATTTTTGGCAGAACATCAAAAAAAAAGGATTAAAGCAGAAAAATTAATAGATAAGTTTTTATACAAAAACTAATTCTTTGGTATATAGTTTAGTATTATTTTAACAGTGCTTTTCGAGCGAAGAGCTATTAGAGGTGTCAGTATATGGTAAAGAGATCCATTAAGAAAGATAAATTTTTTAGAGGTTGGAAACCAGCCCCATTACAATCAAGTTTTTTTGTCACATCAATTATAGGAGTGATTATATCTGCGTATTATGTTTTGCCAAAAAATAAAAGTTTTGGTTTAGCGTTCGTTTTAGTTTTTGTGATGATGTTTATATCATCTTTTATTAGCATGGTTAAAGGCCCTGTATTAAGTAAAGATTTTTAATCATGGTAAAACAAAAGAGAGTTCAAAAAAAGAAAAAAGTAACAAAAAAAAGTTCTTCAACTAATCTAAAATGGTCTTTTCCAAAAGAGAATGTTCATTTAATTAGAATTGAAACTTTTGTTTTAACAATTTGTTCATTTTTTATGTTTACTTTTATGTTCTTACAGTTTGATCAAAGAATTTTTCCTGCAACGGTTTTAACTTTAATATTTTTAGGAGTTTTTTCTTGTTCTTTGTTATTAATGAAAAAGTTGAGAAATATTAAATTTTCTTATCAATTAAAAGGGGACCATTTAGTTATTTTAAAAACTATAAATGGTAAAAAATCAAAATCAGAAGTAAAATTGAAAAAGATAAATTTCAGTAAGTTTGATAGGATCTTTCTTGGAGGATACCTTTTAACTGATGATAAAAGACATTCTATTTATTTTAATAATCTAGAGGAGTTAGATAAATTAGAAGAAAAGATTAATAATTTATAAAAGTAAAAAAATTATGCCGCTAAAGGCAAAAGAAGTTCTTCTTCATTCAAATTTCCTTGAATCATTTGAAAATTTAAAAGATCTTGATAATATTTAGTATAGTTTAATTTTATCATTCTTCTTGGGAGTCCATATTTCCTGTTGGGATTGCTGTTTTTGAAATGATTAATATATCACCTACCGCTTTAACTAATTGATGTGGGACTATTACTCCTTTCGCACTACCTAAAATTCTACTTAAAAATGAATTTTTTGTAGATTTAATTTTCCATCCAAATACTTTATTTCCTTGAATAATGCTATCTTCAATATCACCAAAATATTCCCCTGAATCTGTAAAAACTTTTAAATCATAAGTTTCCGAAATTTTTTTCATCTTTAACATGTATCACACCTCTTAATAATTTTATATCCCACTTAAGTTTATATACTTTTCTGTGATTTACACATAAAATATGTTATTTAAAATAGTTGGGACCTCACATATTAGCCGAGAAAGTGTAGCAGAAATTGAGCAAGCAATAATTGATTTTGAACCTCATATTGTAGCAATAGAATTAGATATTAAGAGGGCTATAGCTTTAACTTCCAATAAGAAGGCTAAGAGTAATTTTAGAGATATTTTCAAAATTGGGGTGAAAGCGTTTATATTTGTTAAAGTTGGACAATATGTTCAACAAAAATTGGGAAAAATGGTGGGTGTAATACCAGGTTCTGAGATGAAGGCAGCAATGTTTTTAGCCAAAAAGAAAAAGTTAAAAATTGCTTTAATAGATCAACCAATAGATATTACCTTAAAAAAATTATCTAAAGCTTTTACCTGGAGAGAAAAATGGAATTTTATAAAAGATATATTTAGAGGAATTTTTTTTAGAATG
>CAYMTF010000098.1:0-3427 GCA_964393295.1 uncultured Methanosarcinales archaeon
AAGAAGAGAAGCAGAACATGAAGTTGAAGAAAATCTAGATGAAGAGGGCCGGGATTCTTCTAAAAAGAAGAAAAAAAAGAAGAAAGGACAAAAAGCTAGGATAAAACCAAAAGATAATAGGGGAAGAGGATACCCACGTTCATGAAAATTGGTATCTGTTGTATTAAATCATTTATCCGATTTTATTGATTTTGCTCATTTTTTAGTTGCAATTTTAGCAATATATTATGCAATCCTTTTCTTTTTACATCGAGATGAGAATAATTCTTCAAGCAATGATAATTCTTACAATATAAAAACAAAAACTGTTGGTGACCCATTAGTTAATAACAAAGTAAGTGATAGGAGTAATGATGAAGATAAAGTTTCTCCTTTAAAGTCTAGCCATCCTAACTTAACTCACAATAAAATTTCTAAAAGAGAATCAAATAAATCAGAGAGGAGGAAATTTCTTTTAAGTGCAACTAAAGGATTTATAATCAATTCAGAGCAAGCTGCTGAAAAATTAATTAATGATATCTTATCAGTTAGATCCGAAGTTGATTTAGTATTAGCTAAAGATTTGATCAAAGAGATTTATTCTAATTTAAGAAATGCTAGATATGAATTAAGGAAAGAGCGAAGGAAAGAACGTGGAGAAAAAAGAAAATATGTAAGTAATCTCCAGGCTTATGTTGAGAATTTATTATTTAATATTGCGAACAAATTAAATCATTCTTTGCCTAACCTTGATGATTCTGATTATAATTGGGATAAAAAAATAAAACGTTCTAAATCTCTTACTAACAATATAAAAGTTGGATCAGGTTATTTAATCAAATCAATTGACAAATTTATTGAAGATTCAGAGCATAATTTGTCTAATTTAAGTATCACCCAAAACCAAGTTAATGAACAAGAGTTAGTAGAAGATCAAAATAAGATTTCTAACATTAACCGCCCATTAAAAATAAATCAAGATTTAAGCAAATATTATGCTAATGCTCCTTCAACAAGAATATTTTACAATTTTCCTAGTTCTGGTGATGAAACAGGGATGTTAAACATTAAAGAGGAAAATGATCGTTTATTTAAGAGAAAACCAATTTTTTCAAATAAAATATTTTATAGTATGAATGATAATATTATTAGTTTATACAAAAATTATACCTCCTCTGTAGAACCATTAATGTCAAATTTTAATCAATATTTAGCAGAGATAGAAACTATTGTTAATTGTTTAGAAAAGTTTCCTAAGAGATGTTCTGGAGCTTTAGTAATACCTACCTATCAAGAAGGAAAATCTATTTACACCACTTTAGAGAAATATGCTAGTTGTTCAAATTCTGAGGAAGTTGCAATTTTTATTTTAGAGAATCATCCCTCAAAAACTTCCAGGGATGAAACTTACTCAGAGATTGAAAGGTTTAGAAACAATCATCAAAAAATTCATGTTTATCATATTTATAAAATATTTAAAGAACGAGTTCCAATTGGATTAATAAGGAAATACTTAACAGAAATAGTTTTAATGTTGAAGGCAAAAAGCAGTCATTCTGGGAACCTAATTCTGATTGGTGGAGATGCTGATTGTGTTGGTATAGATAAACGTTTTTTCTCATCAATATTATCATCGTTTAAGAGATATAATAAATTGGATGCTATAGAGATGAAATTAAATTTCCCTTTGTCATATAGGTTAGCATTTCCTAATATGTGGATTATGCACAGATTTTTTGATTTTTGTTGGAGCTATAAAAGGAATAAACTTACTCCAAATAAAGCAATTAGAATGTATGGGCCAGCTTCTGCAATAAAAGCAAGTTCGTATCTGATGATCAAAGGTTTTAACCCTAGAGCAAGATTATGTGAAGATTTAGAATTAAGTTATATGTTGGATTCTGGGAGAAGGGCTGCAGTGTATGATAAGAATAATCCTTTTTTCAAATATTCTTCTAATTCCATTACTACAAATCCTAGGAGGGCGTTATCATCTTATTTAAGCGGCATGAATTTATTAACGATGTATGATGGTTTTGAGGAGAAGGATGAGATCAGATCTTTAAGTTGGACAGAATTAGTTAAGAAAGAAGGAAGAGGCCTAATCAGGGTGGGTAATCTTTGGTCTCATGAGGTGATTAGAGATTATATTAATGAAGGGATTCATCTTAGTGGTAGGGAGAACCATAAAGATTCTGGTTCATACCTTTCTGTTTTTATGCAACAATCTATTGATTGGTGGCAATATAAGATCGAATTTGGTAAATGGATGAGTACTAAACAGTTTGAAAAAATGTTGAAAAGAGTAATGACATTTTTAGGGATAGAATATATCTTAGATACTTCAAATAAAAAGTGGGTAATATCAATTTTAAATGTTGAGAATTGTGTAAATATGATGAATGTTCAATTACAAAGATATCATAAGGAGAATACTTTTTTAGATATTAATAAAATTTCTATAGAAAAGGGGACATACAAGTCTAAAAAGAAGTGACATCTGTCAATTCTGATATTTTAGAATTCATACAAATCAATTTGTTCAATTTGTTTGTTAACATCGTAATCAGTTACAAAAAAATGTTTTTCCCCTGGATTAAGATCTTCTAAATCTTTTTGATCAAGATATATAATCGGAACTTCTTCTCCATCAATGATTTCAAATTCAGTTGCATTTGCAATCATTTCTTCAAGCTCATTAGTTGAATATTCTCCAATCTGCATTCCATGAGTATGTCCACCTAAAACTGAATTATTTCCATATTCATTAACAATATCCCCAGTTCCATAATGTCCTTTTTTAGGATTATATTCTCCTCTAATTTTATGTGATAAAAATATGTCTGCTTTACCAGCTTCACCAAGTCTTTTTCTTTCAGATTCCTGAAGTTTTAACAATTTTTGATATTCTTCTGTATCAGCTTGAACGTGTCTTACTTTATTTTGATCAGTACTAAGTCCTAATATCTTTGGGGTGTATAAATGATCAAATTGTTTTTTATCTTCATCTTGAGTTTGCATTGAAGCATATTGTTGCATCAATCCTTCTAATAATGTTCCCTCATAAGAGTTATTGTCACCTTGGATTGTAAAATGAACTCCTGATTTTCCTTTTAATGTTTCTTTATCTTTTGTTTCTAAGAAATTTATTTTATCTCCTAATATTTCATAAGCTGAGGTAAAATCATGATTACCTAATACTCCTAAAACTGGGATATTAAATGTAAAAGCTTCCCTGTATCCTTGGTATGCACTTTTGATCTTTTCTTCAATATTTTTAAAATCAATTTTACCAAAATGTTTAATTCTTGTTTGTTGTGTATAATTATTCCTAATCTCAGGGACAGCATATTGTTGCAATATAGCTATTTTTTGTTTATCTTCAAGAGTTTCAAAATTAGTTAATCTTCCACTTTCTTGACTTTCTTCAATCCACCCGGGTATTTTT
>CAYMTF010000099.1:0-2038 GCA_964393295.1 uncultured Methanosarcinales archaeon
TTTTTAATTTTGAATGGTTTGTTTGTTAATGTTGATAATGCTAAAGCTGTTCTTAATAATGCACCCCCACCTTCACCATAACTCCCATCAATTTCTAACATTTTAAATATTTATAATTTATTCATATATTAATTCTTAACCATTATATTTGTGTTTTAAATCTTTAGGACTAAATTTTATTTTATTTTTTGAAAGAACAATTAGTCCATCTCCATATGAGAATTCATTAATTTCAAAGTTTGAATCTTTGATTTCTTTAAAGAATGTTTCACCTATCTTCTTTCTATGTGATATTGTGTTGTCAAAAATGATAACCCCCCCGTTTGATAACATATTTTTTACAATCAAAAAATACCCTTGGTATTCTGGTTTCATAGCATCAATAAATATTAGATCATAAAAATTTTTTCTGATAATCTTATCTTTTAGTGTTTTTAAGGCATCTCCTTCGATTAGTTCTATGTTTTTTGCAATTTTGAGATTCTCCTTTGCTTCTTTAATAAATAGTTTATCTCTTTCTAAAGTGATAAGTTTATCAGTAACCATTGATAGTTTTAATGCTGAATAACCATTGTATGTTCCAATCTCTAATATGTTTTTGCATCTGACTATTTTTGCTATCCTTAAAATGAAGCTCATGCTTTCTGGTGCAACATTCCAAGGTGCTCTTTTAGATTCTAATGTCTTAATTTTTTCTATAACATCTTTAGTCATTTTTTTTTTGATTACAGAAAGGTTTTTATATCCTGTGGTAAGAACTTATTCTCATGGGGGCGTAGTATAACCTGGCAGAATACGGGGCTCCAGTCGCTGGAGCGATGAGCGTGAGTGATGATTAAGTATTCTCCATTTCGTTCAAGGAAGAAACCTTGGGATCTGGGTTCGAATCCCAGCGTCCCCATTTTAATATTTCTTTAACAAAAATATATAAACTATAAAATATTGTTCTAATTAAAGAGATGGTAAAAAAGAGCACTTTTTGGAACGATAAATGGATGGGTATAGCAACTTTAATAGGTGTTATTATCGGTGCCGGTGTTTTAGGTATCCCTTATGTGATTGCAACTTGTGGTTTTTTTCTAGGTTCTTTGGTTATAATTTGTGTTGGATTAGTTTTTTTAGTTCTTAATTTATTTTTAGGTGAGATTGTTCTTAGAACAAAAGGTAAGCATCAATTATCTGGTTATATAGAAAAATATCTTGGTAAAACTGGTAAGATGTTTATGGCCTTCTCAATGGTCTTTGGTATTTATGGGGCACTTACAGCTTATATAATTGGAGAAGGAGAAGCTATGCGGGCTTTATTTTTGGGAACCTTCAATTTAAGCCCAATGTTTTACAGTATTGTCTTTTTTTGTTTAGTCTCATTGTTGATTTATTCAGGAGTAAAATCTGTTGGCAAGGCAGAACTAGTTTTTATTATCGGTATGCTTTCAGTGGTGTTATTGATTTGTTTTTTCTCTTTATCTGATATTGAATATTCACATCTGACAGAGTTTCATCCAGATAAATTTTTATTCCCTTTGGGGGTGATCATATTTTCTTTTATCAGTTCTGCAGCAATACCAGAAGTAAATGAATTAGTTAAAGATAAAAAAAAAGATTTTAAAAATGCAATAATTATTGGGAGTCTAATTCCAATTTTTATTTATCTAATTTTTAGTTTCGCTGTAATTGGCATAGTTGGCTTAGAAAATTTTGATCTTCTTGAACCGAATGAACGAATTGCAACGGTGGCATTATCGTTTTTTTCTAATCCTTTAATTGGTTTATTAGCGAATTTATTTGCAATAATTGCTATGTTAACTTCTTTTGTTGCTTTGGGCATAGGGTTGGTTGATATGTATCATTATGATTTTAATATTTCCAGAAATACTTCTTTATTTCTAGTTTTATCTATCCCTTTAATTCTTACTTTAACAAAAATAAGCACTTTTATGGCTATCCTTGGTATAACTGGTGCTGTTGCTGGTGGGTTAGATGGGATTTTAATAGTGTTGGCTTTTTGGAAAGCCAAGAAACTGGGGGTTAGGAAACC
>CAYMTF010000099.1:2048-3312 GCA_964393295.1 uncultured Methanosarcinales archaeon
GTGGCCTAAATATTTGGGCTATTTGATTATTGGTTTATTTCTTTTTGGGATGATTCAACAGTTACATAGTTTAATCTGATTTTTTTTGTTTTAGTGTTTATTGACCATCATTCTTTTAAATGAGGCCTTTTTAAAAGATGAAGGGGTGTTACTACTCTTGGTTAACAATAAATTACAAAAGATTTATATATAAGTCCCTACTTGAGAGTGGTATCGAACTTTTTTTTAACAGTTTAGAGGTCAAAAATAATATGGAAAATGAAAATAAATTTCAAGGTTTGTACAATCAAGGTCTTGAAGAAACTTATACTATTAATCAAGTAGAAGAAGCACTTGAGGAATCAGATGTTTCAATGAATAGGGATGGTAAATATTTTGATATCTCTGGAGATACCCCACAAATAATGGGAGAATCAAGTATTGTTGATTTGGTAAGAGATTATCATGAAAATAACGATGCAAATCCTGTTGAAGTAGAAAATGAATATTCAAGAGTTGATTATTTAACTGATAATTTGTCAAAGTTAAATACAGAATATTCACTTGGTATTGAAGATAATGTTGAGGGTTTTGCAGTTCATCTAAATGACGCTTTAACTTTAGCTAACTATGCTGGTTTTAATCATACAGAACAATCTTTAATCAAAGATTTAGAAACTGTAGCAAAATCTGATGCTTATTTAAAATTGGGAGAGTTTATTGATTCTAGGACTGCATTCCGAATTTACACTCGTTTATCTCCTGAAGGGGCTTCAAAATATGTGGGTGACTTTGATAAAACTGCAAATGAGTTAGGACAATTATCAATTGATGAAGAAGAGTTGAGTGAATCTCAAGATAAAAATTTAGAAGATTATGACACTGTTGAGGATTTATCTAATTTAAGAAAATCTGGTTTACTTGAATTATGTGATATGTATGATCTAATTAAGAGTGGTACTAAAACAGATATTGCAGAAAGATTAATGACTTACAAATCCAGTGAAGATTATGACCCTTCTTTGGGCAATGTAATATCAGATAATTTAGCTGAATTAAAATTGAAGAAAGAATCCTTAAGAGCAAGGTTTGATGATCATGCTACTATGTCTGGTGAAGCTTATGATCATCTTTTAGATTTAGTTAAAGATGATACTGAAAAAAGAGAACATAAAGGTCTTATGGGTAAAATCTATTCTGGAATTGCAGGAGCAGTTGTAGCTGGTGCATTAGCATTTGGGTTACATTCTGGATGCGATCCAGTTCCAAATCAATACACTGTTAC
>CAYMTF010000100.1:0-3209 GCA_964393295.1 uncultured Methanosarcinales archaeon
GATTAAGATTGATATCATCTATTCTATGCAATAAATTATCTATCAATCGTGGCACATGAAGAGCATCTGGTGGAGTAGAGTGGCCAACTAAATTTTGAGTTTTTCTAAAACTAAAAAATCTATGCCCAGCTGGTTCTACAATTTTACCTAATGTTGATAAAGAAGATAAAGTAATACCATATTCATTCAAATGTTTCCACCCTTCTTGTAAGTTAGATAGCTCTTTGCATTCTTTCTTTTTCTTATTTTTTCTCTTCTTTTTTTTAATATTATTATTGAAAGATTTGATATCTTCAATTGCCAAAGAATGCCTATTAGACTCTTTTACTAACCAATTTCTAGCACGATCATGTATTTTAGAATAATATGCTGGATGATGATTTATTCTGGATCTAATTAGTTCTATTTCTCTAATAATATCTTCAAATGGCATGATAGTTTAATTATTATACACAGTTATAAACTTTTTGTTCCTTAGTAGTGGTGTCTTGGAGGGAATGTATAAAAAACTAGTTTTTAATTGAATTTTTGATTTTTTCTCTATATTTTATTGCATCCAATTTATTTTTGAAAGATTTAGAATGTTTAAACTTTTTATTTAATATTAATAGTTTAATTCTTTCACATAAAACTTTTTTAGATAAACCTTCAAAACGATTACTTTTCCCAGATATTTTAACATTAGTCATTGGACCACCAAATTCTAAAAATCTTTTTACACTATTTATCTCAGAGATGCAAATACCAGAAAGATTACTCCAATTCCTCTTATCTTTTCTTATTGATGCTAAAAGACCAAGTTCAGCGCATAATTTAGCTAAATCATTAACTAATGAAGGATTAGTCTCAGAAATTTTGACTTCACATTCAAATTGAACTTGAAAATATTCATATCTTTTTCCATTTTTATTTTCTTTTTTATGTTTTAATTTAAAAGATGGAGATATACTACCATCAAAATCAAAATAAGTTCTTAATGCAAACCATTTTAATTCATTAGAATCTCCAAAAACAAATTTAATAGTTGGTTGTGGTGAATTTAAAAAATCAACCTCAGACTTTTTTCCAGGAGTAGTATTAAATTCAGGGGATAAGAGATATAATTTAGAAAGATTATGTTTACTATTCAAATCAGAGATCAACATATTTTGCCCTGTAATTTTATCTCTTCTTGAACGTTTATTCAAACTAATTGAATATAATTGTTCACTTAAAAAATTGAAAAAATTATGTTGATCATCCCCATGTTCAGAAGTTACTAACCTTAAACTTTTAGGGGAATTATTTGATTTTGAGATGTGGCCATCACTTAAAGCAATTATTGCTAATAATTTTAATAACTGATTTTTCTTTAAAGTAAATAATTCATCCATAATTAAAAAGAACAAACTGACACACTTAAATGTTCCGGCGGTTCGAAAAACCATTTAGAAAGGTTTATAAAATTAATTAGAAAATGATTATTTATAGCCCCGTGGTGTAGCTGGACTATCATAGTGCCCTTTGGATCTTGAAAAAGAAAAGATAGGCATTGACCGCGGAAATGATTAGTGAAAATTAATTATTGTGGAGTTCGAATTGAGAAAATAGGAATATTTTTTCAACGGAAGTCCGCGCGGGGCTATCACCTATGCGGTATACCTTTCGGGGTATACTTTTTATATTACAATTAATTTTTACTTCTTTACAAAGATATACCTACCAGCCTCTCTTTTATAAGGCAAACCTTCAGCTGACAGGTATTTTCTATACGCAGCCCACTTCTGTTCGAAATTAGCATTCGAATCTACTTTTATATCTCCATTTTGAACAAAGTGTGAAACTATTTTTTCAAGATCTTTAGAATGACCTGGTCTTAATCTTTTACGGGCTCAAACAAATCATCTAAATTTCTTGATATAACAACACTTTTATCTCTCTTTACATCTATAGTTCCCAGCAATGTAAATTTTTGGGGTTGCCTATATATATTAGTAGCAGTTTGGTGCCATTCATCAGCTATAACATAACCACCTGGCTTTAGATGTCTTGTAGCCCATCCTGGAGGGGTTGCAGGACATAATAAAATCAACAGATCATGTAAATCTTTAGGTATGTAAGTTTTAATATTTTGTTTTAATGCATGTAACCCTGCTTCTTGAAGTTTTTTTACGCATCCTTCTTCAATATCAACAAAAGTTACATTCTCAAAAACCTTTGCAGGACTTGCATCATATCCACATGATGAATATAGAACTGATTGTGGGCTATAAACTTGTTCACGGAAAGAATTATATATTGCTATTGAGCTATCAGAAAAACTAATTTGATTTGCTTTTTCTAAAAATTCTTCATATTCCATATGTGATTTATGTCCTCTTAATTTTGCTAACTCTTCTCTATCAAATGTTTCTACAACGCCATTATCACAAAGCCTTAAAAAAGGAAATGTTTTTACCATATTATTTTTGACCTATAAAGTTTATCCATTAAATCATATTCTTTTGGATGTGTCTCTTTAAATTCAATGGAATTGTTATTATTTGAAATAATCCCTAACATGTAACCTACAAAACTTTCACAAATTTGTTCTGCCAATGCACGATCAAATTGTTGTAAATTTTCATCCTTTATTTTTTGATTTAATTTGTCCTTATAAGTTGATGCATATCTTGATACAAATTTTTTCTCTTCTTTAAGATATATTCTCCCAAAATCACTCCAAAAATCTTCTAAAGTGAATCTTTCTTGTTTATATTCCAAGATTATCTTTTCTCTTGTATTTGAATCTCTTTTAAGAGATTCAATTGTATGGAAAAATTCATGTAAAAAAACATGCGTTTGATATATCTCAATTGCTTTATTATCAGTAGAAACTGTCATTGGAACTGGGGTAGGATAAATTATTCTTCCATCAGATAAACCAATTAATATCCTTGAATTATGATCTATATCCCTTGGAAAATCATCAAAATTTACCCATTCCGGTTTTCCTGAAAAATTACCGTCATCATTATAAGTTGGAACAGGTATCATATCAAAGTATTGTACGGATTTTAAATCTGACAAAGAAATTAATGATTCAGGCATAATTGAGATAATAGCTCTTGCTTTATTTGGAATTATTTGAGGTTGAATTATTTTTTCTAGATTCTCAAATTTAATATTTTTAGCAAATTTTTCAGATTCAGAAACCTTTGGAAGATCTAATAATCTTTTTAATCCTCGTT
>CAYMTF010000101.1:0-586 GCA_964393295.1 uncultured Methanosarcinales archaeon
TTTACTAAAACCAGTTTGTAATTGTGCTAGATTTTTTTCGGTTGACATTTGGGATGGTGCGAAAGGCAAATCCTCTCCTTCCAGATCTAATTTAACTTTTATATTTTTTAATAATGAATCTGCATTATTCTTGATTATAAAAATTATTTTAGAATTACTACCAGGGTTAATATTTTGAGGGTCAACCTCAATAGAACTAACTTCTAAAATCGCATCATGAGTTTTTATATTTATTAAAAATTCATCATCATTATATTCTACCTTAACACCTTCACTTGTTTGCATAATTAATTCGATTTCTTCTTCCCCTTCAACAGCATCTTCATCAACTTTCAAGTTAAATTCAACATATTCTGCATCGGAACCTTGTGCAGAAGATTTAATTTTCCCAATATTTTTTTCAGACACATCCCCATACAAGGAGAAAGGAAACTTTTCGTTAAGCGAAATAATTATATCATCTTCGGTTTGAGAACCAAGGTTTTCAATCTTAAACTTTAATTTAAAAGTTTGACCTGGTTCAACCTGATCTGGTATTTGAGAAATTTTTGTTAAAGTCAAGTAAGGTGAATTGTCACTAAAAACC
>CAYMTF010000101.1:614-3188 GCA_964393295.1 uncultured Methanosarcinales archaeon
GGGATACAATTAGTATAAATTTTCTGTTCATAAACTTAGACATCATTGATAACTTATATAAATTTATTTATTTATAAACTTGTTGTATCTATTTATTAATGAAAATGATTTTTGATATTTCGTAACAACTATTCAATCTCATATCTTTTTGAACAGAAACACTTATTAGTAACTTATATCAATAAATTAATAGGTGATTTTGATGTTTAACATAAAAGGAATCAATAAAATAAATCTCAAATTTTTGTTAGTTGTTTTTGTAATTAGTGTATCATTATCTCTTTTTTATGTTGACGCCATTGTTACCTCATACAATTCTGGATCAATGGATTATAAACAGGTGGAATTACAACAAAGAGAATTTGTTAGTAAAATTTTTCCTATGTCTGTTTTAGATCGTAACTTAATAACTGAGGGGCTCGTATCTTCTAATATTAATGAAAAAGTTATAACAAACAGTTATGATAATTTAATTGAAAATGAGTATGATTTAATTAATAAGAATGCAAACTCAATAAACAATGAAATTAAGATGATCTCTAAACAAGTTAAAAAATTAGAATCAGTTGTTGAATCATTTGAACTAAATGATATCCCAGTAGATCCTATTATAGTCGATGATTCTTCTTCAATTATTTCAATTAATAAAAAAATTCAAGAGGATATTATTCATATAATAATTTTAACTGACAATGGTTTCGTTCCACAAGAATTAAAAATTAATGTTGGCGAGAGGGTTATATGGATTCAACAAAGGGATAAATTTAAAGTGGGAACAATTAATGGTGTTGGCAAATTTATTAATGTTAAAAGTGGGTTTTTAGAATTAAATGAAACTTTTGAACATATTTTCAAACTTGATGGAGTTATGACTTATGTGGATATTATCTCAAAACATCAAGTTGGCAAATTGATTATTGAACCAATTGAATAATTTTTCAATTGAAGAGGTTAAATTAGAATGAAAATTACAATATTAGGAGGAGGAAGCTGGGGAACTGCTTTAGCAATGCATATTGCAAGACAACAACATAATGTAAAAATTTGGGAGTTTTTTGAGGGACAAGCTAAGAAGATGCAAGATGAGCGTCATTGCCCTTTACTTCCAGATGCAAAATTGTTAGATAATATTTTTGTAACTCATAATATAGAAGAATCTCTCCAGGGTTCAGATCTAATCTTATTGGTAGTTCCATCTGATAAAGTTAGTGAAACTATTGATTCTGCAAAACATTTTTTTTCTAATCAACCAATCTTGATTTGTTCAAAAGGTTTATCTGAAGGTTTAGAATTTATGACTGATTTATTGTCAAAAAAGATAACTAATGAATTATTTTGTTTATATGGCCCAACTCATGCTGAGGAGGTTTGCCATGGGAAATTTTCGGGGATTGTTTTAGCTGGTAAAGATAATGGGGTTAGATTAGGAATAAAAGATGTATTAACTAGTAAAAATTTTAAAGTTGAATGTACTGAAGATATTATTGGTATACAAATTGCTTCTGCATTAAAAAATATTGTTGCAGTATTTATTGGTATGCTCGATGGTCTAAATTTAGGAGATAATGCTAAAGCTTATGCCATCACTAAGGGTTTACAGGAGATTAAGAAACTTGGGATCTGTTTGGGAGGTAAAGCTGATACGTTTTATGGTTTGGCAGGTATAGGTGATATTATCGTAACTGCTACTAGTCAGCATTCTAGAAATCGTTATGTTGGTGAACAGATTGGTAAAGGTAGAAAATTAGATAATATTTTGAATGAAATGAATATGGTTGCTGAAGGAATAATTACAATTAAATCATCTATCCAATTAGCTAGAAGAGAGAAAATAAAACTACCTCTTATTGAAGGACTATATAACGTTTTATTTAATGAAAAAGATCCTATTAAGGTTTTAGAAGATTCTTATTAGTTATTTTACTTTTTATTTGTTTTTGATAGTGCTTCGTCAATTTTTTTTGGTTTAAAACCTTCGATGATTAAACCATCTATATCTATTACTGGCACTTTTAATGTCCCAGTCTTATCAATCATTTCTTCCCGGTATCTATGGTGATTTCTTTCAGCATCATCAATAATATCTTTTTCAATATATTTAATCTTTTTTTTGTGCAAATAATCTTTTGCTTTTTTTGAATAATGGCAATTAGGAGATGTATATACAATTATTTTCATATTTTTCTTAGTATTTAATTTATTTATATATGTTTTGATATTTTTCAAAATTTTTTTGATTCTTTTTCAAGTAAAAGTAATATTTAAATATGAAAATAATATTTTATATAATATCTTTAAAATGGCAAAAAAGAATAGACCTATAAAATATTCAAAGAAAATAATTAATATTTTTAATGTTTCTTTGGCTTTAATGTCTTTTTTACTTCTTTTAAATTTGTTTAATGTCAATTTACCACACATTGGTTATGCGGTTTATGATTTTTTAGACCAAGAAGAACCTAATTGTTTTATCAGTTATAAGGAAGAATTTAATCAGATAAGTATGTCTCATTGTTGTAATGAGGCAAGAAAACAATTAACTTGCGAACGACAGTTTAATACTTTTGGTGATCT
>CAYMTF010000102.1:0-3135 GCA_964393295.1 uncultured Methanosarcinales archaeon
AGTCTTTAACAAATTCAGATAATATAATTAATATTATTAAAAAAAAAAAATATCGACCTTCTTTAGAACCTTATGAGAGAAAATCTTTCAAAGAACGGTTTAATCACGTTTTAGAAAATAAAACGAAATATAAAACTGAATTAAAAGTTTTTAGTTATTCAATAAAGATTTTATTAATCTTATTTTTGCTTGAATTTTTAATGTATCAATTCCATTTTAAAAATATCGCCGATTTTTTAGTTGATTACTCTTGGTGGATTTTTTATCTTAACATTAGTATTGCTACTTTATCAATGGCAATCTGGCATTTGTATTCTTACAAGTTAAAAGTAACATGCATGATGGGGATGATGTTGGGTATGACTGTAGGGATGCAATCTGGGATGATGCTTGGTGCTGTAATCGGTGCGACTAATGGTTTTTTTATCGGCGCATTAGTTGGGATGATTGTTGGGACTATTGTTGGTGCTATAACTGGTAAAGGTTGTGGGATTATGGGCTTAATGGAAGGTATGATGGCTGGAGTAATGGGTGGAACTATGGGGCCTATGATCTCTGCTATGATGCCTTTGAAAGAATTAAAAATATTCATGCCCTTTTATATGGTAATTAATGTGATCATTTTATGGGGGATGTCCTATATGATTTATGAGGAAGTTGTCGAAGGTAATGAACACGTAACAAAAAGACATATACCATTTAAAATTGTAACTTCGTTAGCTATTATTGCTACAATCATATTATCCACTATAATGGTTTATGGTCCAAAACCAGCATTTTTTTAAACGAAACAGGATTAATAGAGAATAAATTAAATTTAAATTATAAAAGAGGAAATTAAAAATGATAAATAGAAAAATATTTTTAAGTATTATTACAATGTTAACAATGTTTTTATTCGTGGTAGGTTGTACTCAATCTCCAACTGGTGGAGTTACAACCAATGTTGACAATGATCAACAAATTATAGAACTTGGTTTAAATCGAGAAGGTTATACCCCCTCTGTTATTACAGTAAAAGTTGACAGTGAGGTAATTTTGATGAATGATGGTACTATAGGCGGATGTGGTTTATATGTTGTTCAACCAGAATTAGGTATTAATGCAAATTTTGCTAAATCTGATACGTATTCATTTACTCCAACAGAAACAGGAACTTTTACTTATGGTTGTACTATGGGTGGTATGTTTAAAGGAACAATAGAAGTGATCTAATCATGATGGAATTTTTAATGTATAGTGTTGCAGCTTTTTTATCAGGGGTATTGTCTTTTATGGCTCCATGTACATTACCTTTATTACCAGCGTATTTTGGGTATGCAGGCAGTTCTGAAAGAAAGAAAACAATCCGTAATACTTTATTTTTTATGTTGGGATTAGCTTCTATGTTTACTGTATTAGGAATATTTGCAGGAAGTTTGGGAAGATTCGCCTTAATTTATAAAAGGGATTTAATGATTATCTCTTCTTTATTTTTAATTGTTTTCGGATTTTTTTCAATTATTGGTAAAGGGATAAAATTTGATAATGTCAAGATAAAGTATAAGAGAACTCCAGTAGGTTCAATTCTTTTTGGTGCTTTTTTTGGTTTAATTTGGGCTGGTTGTATAGGGCCGGTGTTAGGTTTCATGTTAGTTCTGGCTGCAAACACAGGTACTGCTTTAGCTGGAGGGTTACTTTTATTCATTCATTCCTTAGGTTTATTATTCCCATTGTTATTATTCTCTTTATTCCTCTCAAAATTACCGTCCAAAGGAAAATTTTGGAGGTTTATGAAAGGGAAATTATTCCATTTTAAAATTTTCAAGAAAGATTTTTATGTTCATTCAACAAATTTAATTACTGGTTCTTTATTCCTTTTTTTAGGTGTGTTAATGTTTTTTGAGGCAACTTTTGGTGTGACTAATTCTTTATTTCCTGGTCTTACAGAGTTAGTATTTGATCTTCAGAATAAAATTGTAGAAGTTTTTAAATTACAATGAGCTATTAATCATTAAGAATATTATTAATAAAGATAAAATGACTAAAATAGATATAAAAATTACTGGGATGCATTGTCAAAGTTGTGTAAAAATATTAGATAAGGCCTTCACAAAGCAAGAGGGGGTAACTTTTGCTAATGTTAACTTTTCTACTGAGAAAGCTGCAATCACTTTTAATCCTAGTTTGATATCTGAAAAGGAAATTTTTGTTTTGATTAAAAAGAAAGGTTATAGTGGAGAGATAATTAGGGAGTTTAACCCTAAAAAAGAACAACATCAAAAAAAGAAAGAGCTTAATAGATTAAAAGAAAAACTAATTATAAGTGCAATTTTTGCAATTCCTGTTTTTGTTTTAGGGATGTTTTTTATGAATAATCCTATCCCTTTTCAGGATTATATCATGATGTTCTTGGCTACTCCAATCCAGTTTTATATTGGTAAACAGTTTTATGATGGTGCTTGGGCGGCATTAAAAAATAAGACTTCTAACATGGACACTTTGGTAGCTATCGGAACAAGTGCTGCTTACTTTTATTCAGTAGCTGTTGTTCTGTTTGGAGTTGAAGGACACCAATATTTTGAAGCTTCTGCGGTATTAATAACTTTAGTAATTTTTGGTAAATACTTGGAAGCTGTTGCTAAAGGTAAGACCAGTGAAGCTATTGGTAAATTAATGAAACTTGGTGCAAAAACAGCCATAGTTCTCCGTAATGGAAAAGAACATAAAGTAAAAATTGATGATGTGGTTAAGGGGGACATTATTATTGTTAAACCTGGTCAGAAAGTTCCAGTTGATGGTGTTATAATCTCTGGACATAGTTCAATTGATGAAGCCATGGTTACTGGCGAAAGTATTCCTGTTACTAAAAAGAGAGGTGATCAAGTAATTGGTTCAACTATTAATAAAACTGGTAGTTTCAAATTTAAAGCTACTAAAGTTGGTAGTGAGACGACTTTATCAAGAATAGTCAAATTGATTGAAGAAGCTCAAACTAAGAAAGCTCCAATTCAACGATTTGCTGACATAGTTTCATCATTTTTTGTTCCAAATTTAGAAGACGAATAATTTTGATTATCAAAGTCAAAACTTAAAATAAACATGTTTTTTATAATTGAAGCTAAAGACAATGTTAATTTTGAAGGAGCTTTATAA
>CAYMTF010000103.1:0-3114 GCA_964393295.1 uncultured Methanosarcinales archaeon
TCTGATTTAGAAAATAGTGATTGTTATAATTTTGTGAGTAACGATTTATTATAATTGGATGAAGTAGCAAAAAAAGACAGAGTTGAAAGTGTTTATTCAGCTTTGCCTGCTGAAGTTAAAGGTATAATCTCAGAAGAAGATGTATCCGATGTAATGTATCTTGGTTCTTCAGCCATGTCTAATGCATTTTTTAGTTATTTTCAGCATCATTGTTTATCTGGTTCATTAGGAGAATCATCTATTCTTCCTGGTGTTATTGTTTCTTCTGATGATGAAAATGATATTAATGTTGATCATTTATACACTCTTATTAGGGTTTGTCAGAGAAGTTTATCAAAACATTTATTGAAAAATACTAGGGAGGGAGAATATTCTGTTTCAGATAAGGATTTTTGGGAATATTCTTTATTAGAATTAAAAGATACCGGAAAAATTATTGAAAATAATGATTTTAATAATCCGCGTGATAAGAAAGTTGTAGAATTAATTCATGAACAGATGATAAATTATGTGACAAAATTAAGAGATACTGATTTATCTTTTTTGAAACCAGTTAATGAAGGCGGTTTAGTTCCGTTTGTTTCTCAATTAGATTCTTTAAATGTTTTAATGTCAACTAAACCTTATGGTTCTAGAGATAGAGCTATATTTGCTGATGAGATGGGTACTGGTAAAACTTTATCAGCAATTTTGGCTGATGCTACTTATCGAAATAATGGAGAAGTAAAAAGAACCATGGTTATTTGTCCAAACCAGATGAAAGACGAGTGGAAGAATAGATTTTCAAAATATTTATCCAATGATTTTTTTGATGAACATTATAGTTCTATTAATGATAATGGTGATAATGTTTCTTCTATTAAAATAATTAATGGTTCTCGTTCATTAGAAGGTTTATTGGATAGTAGTGTAGTGATTGTTAATTATGAGATGGTTTGTCGTTCTTTAGATTATAAAACAGATGGTGGAGAAACTGTATTAGAACTGTCTAAAAATGCTTTAATTAATGGGTTAGAAGAAATGTTTAAGGATGACGAAGTATTAGATTCAATTAATAGTTCCGTTAATAAGATTAAAGATGAAGGTGAGAATGTATTAAGAGATGCTAAAAAAAGATTTAGAAAAAATGAAGATATTATAGAGTGGATAAATGAAACTCCTGAATTAGAAGAACAGGTTAAAAGGGCTGCTTATATTGTCTCAACAGATGATTATCTACGAGAAGAAAGTAAAAAAACAAATAGCCTGTTTAGTTATGGAGCTGATTTTTTAATTTTAGATGAATCGCATGCAATTAAAAATCCTAATTCAAAAAGGACTTTCGGGATTAAAGAATTAGCTGAAAATATACCAAGGTTAGCATTATTAACTGGGACATTAATACCAAATAGGTATCAAGATATTACTGTACCATTAAAACTTGTCGATTCTGCTTATAATGATAATAAAAAGATTGGTAAAGATGAAAAATTATCTACTTTTGCTCCTAAATTAAGAAAGATTAGGCAAGCAGCAATTCCTTACCTTAGTAGGAACAAAAGAAAAAATGTTTTTCCTCGTAGTTATTCAGTAACTCCTGAAGATGAAAGAAGTAATTCTGTTGAAATTGATAATATTACTAAATTAACTTACCGTGCAATAATTGAGGATAATACTTTAACTTTTTCTGAAAAAACACTTCTTACTAGATTAACAACTTTGAATCCTGCTTTGGCAATCAATAAGATTTGGCAAATGGCTATTAGAGGTAATTCTTTAGTTGATGCTCAATCAATTCTTGATGATATATTGTCTAATGTGACTAATGATGAATGTGATAATCTTTTAGATTCTAATTATGTATCTCCAAAATACAAAGCTGTTGCTGATGGTATTAGGGATAATGAGGGTAATGTTGTTGTATTCACCTCACATATTCAAGGTAACACTCGTGATTTAGAAGAACCAGAATTTGAGACTATGACTCTGATTGATTATCTTAAATCTGAGTTTCCTAATAAGAAAGTTTTACTTCATGACGGTCAAACAAAAATTAATGGTAAAAAAGATAATGGGAAGATGACAGATAAGGAATCTTGGTCAGAACGTAAAAAGATTTTAGAACAGTTTGATAATGAAGAGGATGTTGTTTTAGTAGCTTCTTATCCTACTCTTGGTGTAGGAGCTGATCTTACCTCTGGTAATAAAATTATATGTATGGATTTGCCATACATTTTACCTCAACAGGCAGTTGGTAGAGTTGATAGAATAACTCAATTAAATGATATAAACGTAGAATATCTTATTATTGATGATCCGAGGTTATCAGAAGGAACAAAATCTGGGTTAACAATTGATCAAGCTGTTTATAATTTAGGAGCTGACAAAGAAAAAATTTCTAGTATTGTAATTGATGGAAGATCTCCAGGTGAAGAAGAATTATTAATTTATAATGAATTAGTTAAACATGGAAATAAACCACATGATTACACCCCTTTAAGAGATGGATTAGAATTAGAATCAGAAAGTATAAAACGTGACTTAAAAAGATATATAGCTAGAACTAAACTTGATAGCAGGAATACTAAAAAAAATGTTTCTGAATTTAATGAATTATTAAGGAGAGCTTATATCAATCAAATATTGTTTGATAAATCTTCTCATACATTCAAATCTAACGCTATGATTGGTCAATTGATTTCACCACATTTAGAAAATTTATCATTAGAAAAAAGATTATTAGATCTTGGTGGTGGCCCGGCTTCTTTAGCATTATGTGGAGGAATAGATAGGGATTATGATATTGTTGATCCAACTTCATGGGAAGATATTTTAAAAATAGTTCTAGAAGAGGAGAAATTATTATTCCCTGATAATGTATCCTTTTACCATTCATTATTATCTGATCTGAATAATGATACATTATATGATATAGTTACTTGTAATAATGTTCTGCATTGGACTAGTATAAGATCAAAAAAGGATGATTTTTCTGAACGTGAAAGTTTGTTAAGAGCTATGAATCATAGATTAGATGATAACGGATTATTAGTCTTAGGTTTACCTGGAGTATATGGTAATTTAGCAATTGACAATTTGGAATTGTTATGTAATAATGCTGGTTTTTATGATCTC
>CAYMTF010000104.1:0-3066 GCA_964393295.1 uncultured Methanosarcinales archaeon
CAATTAGAAAAATTGGGTCTTGATGAGGGGGAAGTTCTTGATTTAACTAAAGTTCCAAGTGAGAAATTAATAAAAAAATTATTAAAATCAATGAAACAGAATTATCCAAGTATCTATGAAGTGATTTTAGAGGGAAGAAATAGATATATGGTAAAAGCATTGATAAATATTAATAAAAAAAATCCGGGAGAAAAGATATTAGTGGTTGTAGGGGCAGCACACAAGACTGGAATGGAGAAATTATTATCAAAATATACATTGAAACAGTAATCAGATAGAAATTTCTTGTTTTTGTTATTTTTAGCATTAACCTTTTAAAATAAAGCTTATTTTGACTACTTGAAGTTAGTGGCATGAGATAATTAGGGGTTTTTAATCTCAGGAAAGTCTGCCCACCATGAAAAACTACTCCTTTATTGGAGAAAGAGAAATCTTTGGCTCTGGTCCAGAAATGACACGTCCTTCAGATAATGGAATGATAAAGAGAAATTTCCCGTAAGGGTGATAAGATAACCTTTTGACGTCTCTGAAGTCCAAAAATCAGTTAGTTTTTTGGATCCAAATTTTTTTTGGAGGATCGATGAAACAACGAATCCTTACTAAAGTGTAATCTTTAGGGGGCTTTAAAAAGCTAGTCTTTTTAATGTCTGGTTGGTGCAAATCATTATGATGCTTAGTAGAATGTTATCTTGAATTATCGAAATGATCTTTAGATTATTTTTTGGATTCAACAGAAGGTGGCTTATCATGCTCTAATTTCATTTATTTTAACATATTACTAGAATAATATGTCTAAATGTTAATGTTGGAATAAAAAATTATATAAAAGATTAATTTAATGGGAATAATTAAGGTGTTTTATAATGGCAAAAGATAATAAAATCCATATGCCTTCTGGGCAAGGAGGATTAACTAGATATTTTGAGGAATCGGCTTCTAAAGTGAGATTTTCTCCAGGCGCTGTAATTGTTATTTCAGTAATAATAATGGTTTTCATAATTTTACTTCATATTTTTGGGGGTTCATTTTTGGTTCAATAGTGGGTTATTTAGTGTTTCTAGATAAATTTTGAGAACTTAGGTGAGAGAAAAACAAATGCAATTAAAATTTAAGGCAAATAGTTTGAAGATTGTTATAATGAGGTTTTTTTAATATGTTTCCAGGCATGAATCCAAGAAAAATGCAGCAGATGATGAAGCAGATGGGAATTCAACAGGTCGAAATTCCAGCAAATGAAGTGATTATTAGAACGGATGATAAAGAATTGGTTATTAGTTCTCCGTCAGTTTCAAAAGTTAATATGATGGGGAAAGTAACGTATCAAGTTGTAGGAGAAGTTGAAGAAAGGTCTATTTCAAATGTTCCAAATATCTCTGAAGATGATGTTAAAACTGTGATGGATCAAACAGGTGTAGATGAAGATAAAGCTAGAAAAACCATTGAATCTTTTAATGGAGATTTGGCCGAAGCAATTATGGAATTAAGTTCAGAGAAATGATTCTTTTTATGTAATTTTTATTAACTTTTAATTAGATATGATTGTTTATTTCTAATGTTGATAAAAAGAATTATAAATGAGTGTGTCTTTTTAAATTTTCCATTTATTGTTTTATGGATTTTATGATTGAATATAATTAATTTTTACAAATGATAGAAGAGTATACAACTGTAGAAGAATACGTTCATGAAGGGCGAGAAGAACTCAAGAGAGTTGAACATATAATATATGTTAGTCTTAAATACACCAGGACGACAGATGTTTTAAGAGGAGCTTTATTAAGATTTGTTAGTTTTTTTGATATGGTTGTTCATGCATATATGATTAAAGCTGAGGAAAATGATGATATCTCAAAGATCCCACGAAGTCCAGCATTAAAAGCAACCAAATTGGGAGAATTATATCCAGATGACAAAGATATGCAAAGGTGTATTGTTTACTATTTCTTTTTAAAAGAATTATTAAAAAATGATTATGAGAAAATTAATGAGTATCGTAGACATGTTGGAATGATTTTTGATTTTGAAGATAATAGTGTTGCTATAAATATAGATAGTTTAGAAACTTGTGAATATTTTGCACACAAATTTTATCATTTTTCTACTAAACAATTAGGATTGATAGATGAAGATACAGATTAAATGATTGAGTTTTTCTTCTTTAAATTGTAATATACTTTTTCTAATATGTTTTTGTTGAAAGAAATAAATATAAATGGTAACTACCTTTCAAAAACCAATATAGATGGTATCTTTATGACAAGGGTAATTACTTTAATTTCTGGGAAAGGAGGAGTAGGGAAAACTACTTCTAGTATTAATCTATCTCAATCTTTATTTAATGCTGGAAAGAGTGTTATTTTAGTTGATGCTAACCTTTCTACACCTAATGTGGCATTGCATCTGGGTCATTTAAAGATCAATTCTACTTTGAATCATTTTTTACAAAAAAGAAGTGACCTTAGAGGGATAATATATCAATCGGAGTGTGGTTTTTCTTTAATTCCAGCCTCTAGTTCTTATGATGATTATATCAAAACTAATGTTTTAAATATTGGCAAATTGATTGAGAAATTAGAGGGCTTAGCCGATTTCATAATTATTGATGCACCATCTGGATTAGGGAATGATTTTGTGAGTATTTTAAAATACACCGATGAAGCAATAGCTGTGGTTAATCCTACAACTAGTTCAGTATTAGAAGCTTTAAAATCTATTGAGGTAGCAAAACAGAAAAATAATGTCGTACCTGGCGCAATTCTTAATATGACTACCATGTTTGGGAGACACGAGCTTAAAGAGAAAGAAATTAAAGATATTCTTGGTGTTCAAATATTAGCTAATATTAGATTAGATAAAAAGATAAAAAGATCATTATTTCATAAAATGCCTTTAAATTATTTATATTCTTCTTCGTCCTTTTGAATGTTTTTTACGGTCTCTGAAATAGTTTGCTCTTCAATGTCTCTCGGAACATCGGGTCTTGGCATTTCTGGATAGGTGAGGTCTTCATTTGTTTTTTTATCTTCTCTTAATCTTTTTATGGTTTTTGTAATAGTCATGAGGACT
>CAYMTF010000105.1:0-2950 GCA_964393295.1 uncultured Methanosarcinales archaeon
TGGCTGAACAGAAAAGGAGTAATTATTATTTGCAAGCTGAGAGTAAGGAAGAATTTGTTGAAGGTAGAATGAGATAGTTTTTTATTTTTTAATAAAATAAATTATTGCTCCAAAAATTGCTGGGTAGATTACAAACAAGAATATATAATTCAAGATACTTAATGTTTCTTTACTTGTTAAAAAGTCATACCAAGTAGCAATCCCAAACTTTTTTGCAATTATATTAACAATAATAGCTACTATTAAAATTATCCAGCCATAACCAAAATAGGGTAAATATTCTTTCATCTTATTAAGTTAATTTTTTCATCCATTTAAATCTTTTTATTAAATTCTAATGCAACTGAATTAATACAATACCTTTTACCGGTTGGTTTAGGTCCATCATCAAACAAATGACCAAGATGCCCATCACATTTTGAACAAACAACTTCAACTCTTTTCATTCCTAAACTGTTGTCATCTTTTAATTTAACGTTATCTTTTGATACATCAAAAAAGCTTGGCCAACCACTACCAGAATCAAATTTTGTTTCAGAATCGAACAGTTTATTCCCGCAACCTGCACAATGATAAGTACCATCTTCTTTATGTTTGTAATATTTTCCAGTAAATGGTGGTTCAGTACCTTTTTCTCTTAAAACATATTCTTTCATAATTAGTGGTATATTTTACTTTTTATTAATTTTTATCCTATTTTTAACGTAAGATATAAATATGATAATTATTTTATAATCGTAATAAATATCATAGAGGTGATAATTATGGCAAAAAAAAGTTGTGACAAATTAACTTGCACTGCAAAAGTTTTAGTTCTAGTAGGTGCATTAAATTGGGGTTTAGTAGGTGTATTAAACTTTAATTTAGTAGAAGCAATATTAGGTTCGTGGCCAATGTTAGTAACATTAGTATATGCTTTAGTAGGTTTATCTGCATTGTATAGAGCATGGCAATGGTACTCTAATAAATAATTTTTTTTTATTTTTTTTTATTAAATGAGAAAGATAAAATCAGAAAGACAATTTCTTTGGAGATTTATTTTAGGAACTTTGTTGATACCTTTCAATTTTATACTTTATCTTTATAAAAAGAGGGAATTAAAACATTTGTTTGATCCCTTAGTTAATCTAATAAAATTTATTTTTGAGTCAAGATTTTCAATTTTTATTATAATCATTAATATTATCATTTTTGTTTGGAGTTTATTCCAACCTGAAGAGTTAATCAATAGTTTGATTATGTATCCTTCAGATTTATACAATCTAAGATTAAACACTTTAATCACATCAGGTTTTCTTCATGCTAACCTAGCACATCTTTTTGGTAACATGCTCGGAATTTTTATTTTTGGGAGAGTTGTAGAAAGAAGGTTAGGGATAATAAAAACTGCCATAATATATTTTAGTGCTTTATTAGTTTCTAGTTTTTTTTATTGTATGATCAATTTATTATTTGCAGGAAATAATATTGGTGCATTAGGTGCATCTGGTGCTTTGATGGGACTAGTTTCTGCAGCAATCTTTTTAGACCCGTTTTATTTCACTTATCAATTAGGATTCCCATTACCTATCATGGTTGTTGGTTGGTTGACTTTTTATGCTGATATAGCTGGTATAATTAATCCTGTGAATGATGGGATAAGTCATATTTCACACATTGGTGGGTTCTTGTCAATCATTTTGATAGCATACCTTATTGGGAGAGATGAAGCAAAAGAGATTAAGAGGGGGTTAGTTATTAATGTCCTCTCATTAATATTTTTCTTAGTATTATATTATCTGATTCTACCTTCTCTTGATTTTAGTATTATAACAAATAACAGTTCTCAATTAATTGGTTAGGGATTTTTTCATGGCACTTTAATGACTATTTCACCCATAAGTTTTATATCCCCCATTAATATTCTAGGTAATATGAAGTTAAGAAAAGAGGTTAAAATTTCTATTTTGGTAGTAGTTTTGCTTATGGCTTTTTATCTTATATCCCCTATTTTCAATGTTGTTGAAATGCAGGATGAGATTTCTTTTGATGTTGAGATTATATCCCAAGGTATTTTTATGGAACAAAAACATGAGGTTTCTGGAAAAGCTTTAATTGTTAATGATAATGAAAATAAAATTTTACGTTTTGAAGATTTTGAGACTGTAAACGGTCCTAATTTACACATTTATCTTTCTGCTGATTTGGAAGCTAAAGATTATATAGACCTTGGCGAAATAAAAGCTACTAAAGGGGATGTAAATTATGAGTTAGAAAATTCGATAGATCTTGAAAAATATAATAAGGTATTAGTTTGGTGTGTACCTTTCAAAGTATTGTTTAGTTATGCAGAATTAAATTCTTAATTTGCTTGATAAATTTTATTTTTATTAAGATCTTTTACTGATTTGCAACCCATTGCTGCTAAAAGTTCAACAAATTCTTTGTGGCAATTTTTAACATAATTTTCAATACGTTTAGATTTCTCATTAACTATTAGTCCTCTTTGTAATATTGGGTTATGGGTAGTAATTCCTATTGGGCAAGTTCCTTTATTACATTGTAATGCTTGAATACAACCTAATGCTAACATGAAACCTCTAGCTGAATAAATAGCATCAGCACCATGTGCTATTGCTGTGATTTGTTTACCTGGACTGATCAATTTTCCAGAAGCAACAATTTTGATCTTGTTACGAATTTTTTCTTGTAATAATATGTTATGAATTTTATCTAAAGCCGGGAGTAATGGGATTCCAACATTATCCATAAAACTTTTTGGAGCGGCACCAGTAGCACCCTCAGAACCATCTATTGATATATAATCAGGGAATATTTTTTGTTTTTTCATCTCTTTGATTAAAGATCTGAATTCTTTCTCATCACCTAGACAAAATTTGATACCTACTGGCAATTTTGAAACTTTTTTTACTCTATCAAAATCAATTTTATCTGGAGAAACTCCAAAAGC
>CAYMTF010000106.1:0-1607 GCA_964393295.1 uncultured Methanosarcinales archaeon
GAACTTTCACATCATACTCAAAATTTGCTCCTCTTAAAATTTCAACAAAACTTTCATTCATGAAAACTTCATCTAAACTAGGAGAATAAACAAACTCCGAACGATGTGATTCTTCTCCAAGGTTTCCATTATAATTAGACAAGCCCATGCCTAAAGTATTAGCAATTTCTTCTGAACTAGAATTATCCTCACTTTGATTATCTAAAACAGTCAGATTAACTTTGTAATTAATCAAAGTTACCATAACTGATTCATCAGCTCCAAGTTCAACACCTGCAGCGACAGAATAACAAAAATCTTCACTTTCAGATATTGCTCCTTCATCTTCACAACTAACTTCTTCAATTTTATGCTTAATAATGTTAACATCATTCAAAGAAAACTGAAATAATGGTTTTAAACTAAGTTCAACCTGCTTACCTTCTTCTGGTATAACATATTCCCAATCTTCAAGATAACCTTCTTTATTACCTCTCATTATTGCAGCAGCACAATAAGGAAATTTAGCAGATAATCCAGCCATATCACCACTATTTTGGAAATCATACTCTGTTTGACCCATCTTACATCTATATTTTAAACAAGTATAAGTCACATTAACTTCTTCTAAAGGTTCATTATAATAAACACCACTTAAAGGATCATCAATATTCTCCTCAGATATAACAGTCATAGGGACATAAGATGCTGAATTATAACAATAATTATCTGCACTAGAAGTAGAAGTAAACAAAGATTCCCTTGCTTTCATAGTGTCCCCTTTGTTAGGGTAATTCTTAATTAGATTTACTGTAAAAGCCATTTTAAAAGTAACACCACTAATTTGGTCCCTTACTTCAACTACCACAGGGTAAACAACATCATAAGTAAACTTCCAATTTTGGATGCATAAAAAATCTAAAAATTCTGTCCCCCCACCCATTTGTCCACTCAGCATATAATTACCTTTATGAGGAGTTACTTGAAAATTAAAAGGGTGCGTATCATCAAATCTAAAAGTAACGGCTAAATCATCAACATACTCATGTAAATCCCAAACATAATGGTTTTGATAATAAGGGAAATCATCCGAGAATTCAACAAAATCCGTCCCTTTAATTCTAAGATTTCTTAAGTTAATCCTCAACATATCTTTCAATGTTCTTTCGGCTTGGTCTACCCTCCATCTTTTTTGTTGACAACTTAATTCTAACCCAGTAACTGGAACATTAGGATGTTCTAATGCTATTAAATCCTGAGTGAGATCTTCTAATTTTAATTGATCCATCTCATATTCTAATATCCTAGTAGCCATCTCATGCATCTTCTTGAACTGAACTCTACTTATAATCTCATGATTAATTACTTCTGAAACTAATTCTCCTGCTTTATCCTTAATAAGTACATTCCATTTAACCTTAAATCTTGTAGAAGTATCTTTAAATTCGGTATCAGATTGGACATCACTGTGTTCTATCAAATCATAAGATTCTTGAAACGCAGCATCAGAATATAAACAAGACCTCAAATTTTCAACAATATACTCATCAATTTGAATTTTAGAATAATCAATATGAGGCTTGTCAATAGTTAATCCATTAGCCCACAAAGGAACGAACAAAAAACCC
>CAYMTF010000106.1:1617-2938 GCA_964393295.1 uncultured Methanosarcinales archaeon
GGATATGCCACTCTAAATCTTCTGTATACCTCTCCGGGACAGTGATATACCCCCCCTGCATTGAAGCTAAAGTTAACGCCTCATTACCAACTTCCTCTAAACAATCTAAGATGTAAGTTTCGACCTTACCTGATTCAGATAAAGAAACTTGTTCTAATCTAAAACTTATAATCTCTTTTTTTAATAAAAAAACTAATACTGCAGAAATCAATAAAATTAAACCCAATATGATAAATATAGTTACTTGAGCTTTCTTATTTGAATAATTAGAAGGGTTCAATGATTTTATTATGTTAAACGAAGGTTTAGAATTAGAATTAACAAAAATAGAACTACTTTTAACACTAGTACACCTCTTTTTTAACATCAATAGAAAGAGAATCTTTTTGTTTATAAAGATTATGGGAAATAGAGTAGAAAAACAAGCAAAAAAAAACTTTTATCGACCATCTTTGTGCCCCTTTCCACAAGAAACTGGGCCTGATTGCACTTAACTAATTGAGATAGAGCAACTAATCTTTCGAAACCTCAAAACCATCAACAGTATCTTTTATAGAAAAACCAGCTTCATTAATAGCTTCTCTTAACTCATCAGACTTCTCCCAATTTTTGTTATCTCTAGCAACAGATCTTTCCTTGGCCAGATCAAGAACCTTTTCTGGAACTTTTATTACTTCTTTTTTTATCTTAGAAAAACTCAAACCTAAAACTTGATCAAATAATTCTAAAGATTTTAATTTATTAATATCATTAATAGAATCATCCTTAACCAACCCCCAAACTGTAGCCAATGCTTGTACAGTATTGAGGTCATCATTAATTTGAGATAAAAAATCAACATGAAACTTTTGTAAACTGTCAATCACATCTTCATCTGATTTAAAATTAAAACCAGAGAAATCATTTTCAAGTAAATCAGACACATTATTCCTCAGATCCCAATAATGTTCTTGTAACTTCTCCCTTGCATTTCTTGCACCCTCCAAAGCTTCAAAACTAAACATAAGTTGTTTTTTATAATGTGTCCCCAAACAAAAATATCTATAATCTAATGCAGAGAAACCTTTATTTTCTAATGAGGACAGAGTCAAGAAATTCTCTCCAGATTTAGCCATCTTTTCCCCTTTAGAAAGAACTAAAAACTCATTATGCATCCAATATTTCACCCATGGTTTTTTACCAAAAGTACATTCTGCTTGTGCAAGTTCATTAGTATGATGAACTTGAATATGATCAATCCCACCACAATGGATATCAAACTGATCCCCTAGATACTTACTTGCCATAGCTGAACATTCAATATGCCACCCAGGATAACCAA
>CAYMTF010000107.1:0-2927 GCA_964393295.1 uncultured Methanosarcinales archaeon
CAACATGTCTTTCTGGAGAGATTACATCTTTATTCATTGGTACTCCCCTAATTTTGCTAATCTCTGTGGTAATCTTTTCTTTTGGTAGAATTCCACCTTTACCAGGTTTAGCACCTTGAGAAAATTTAATCTCGATCATTTTAACTTGTGGATGTTCTGCTACTCTGATCAATTTATCATCGTTCAAAGTATTATCATCATTCCTGACAGAAAATTTAGCAGTACCAATTTGAAAGATTATATCTGCACCTCCACTAAGATGATATTTAGATAATCCTCCTTCTCCGGTGTTTATAGGGATACCAGCAAGTTTTGCTCCTTTTGATAATGATCTTATTGCTTGTGCTCCTAACGATCCAAAACTCATTGCACTTATCATCATTGGTTTTGTTATAGTGTATGGATTTGGACTATTTTCTCCAAAAGTTAATGAATATTCTTCTATATTATTCTTATTTTTTGGAAACATTGAATGTTTTAGTTTTAATTCATGATGATTAAATTCTAATAATGATCCAAAAGCTTCTGTAGAATCAATATTTTTAGCTTTTCTGTAAACTTCTGCTCGTTCAGTACGGTTAAAAGGTCGTTCTTCTGTATCACTCATGAAAAAGTATTGCCTCATTTCTGGCCCAATACTTTCTAAAGCGTATCTGGCCATTGCTACCAACCCAAAATTTCTAAGAAGTGTATGTTTTGTTTGCACAACTTTGTAATAAATGTTTAGTAATGAAAAAAACATTAAAATTATTGAACCTATATGGAATTTTGGATTTATCAAAAATCCAAGAATAAGAAATACAATAGTTGTAAAATATAAAAATTTAGCACCCCATTGGGCAGTTTTCTGTAAATCTATAGCTAACCGACTCATAATTATTTACTGCAGAGTAGTATTTATATGTCTTTTGGAGAAAAATATAAAATTGATAAGAATAAATCTCATTCTTTCTTAAATTATTTAAATGTTTAATGTTTAATTTCTAATGAGGTGATAAAATGACTCATTATATTTGTACTGGTGGTTGTAACGGTGTATCTGATAAAACTGGTGTTTGTCAGGCTGAAACTTGTGCTAAACATACCCAAGCTTTAGAAGAATGTAACTGTGAAGATAATAAGCATGATTAATTTTTTAATCAAATCCTAACCTTTGTAATATCAGTTCAGGATTAAACTCCTCAAAATCTTTGTATTCTTGTCCCATCCCTAGATAGAGTATTGGCTTTTTGATTGTGTAAGCAATACTTAATGGTGCTCCTCCATTTTCGTCAATATCTGCTTTTGTCAAAATTGCAGCATCTAACTCTATTAATTCGTTAAATTTTTCTGCTTGTTCAACACAATCGTTACCGGTGATACTTTCTCCTATGAATACTTTTAGGTCTGGTTTATTAGTTCTACAAATTTTTTCTAATTCTGCCATTAGATTTGCGTTAGAATGTAATCTTCCTGCAGTATCTATTAATACTACATCTATTTTTTCTTTTTCTGCGTGTTTAACAGCATCATAAGCAACTGCTGCAGCATCAGAACCATAATCGTGTTTGATCATTTTAACACCTATTTTGTTAGCGTGATCTTCTAATTGTTGAATAGCTGCAGCTCTGAATGTATCACATGCTGCAAGTACTGTTGAAAATCCTTGATTTTTTAATAAGTAAGTAAGTTTTGCAATTGAAGTTGTTTTACCAGCTCCATTAATTCCAAAAAATGTAATAACGTATGGTCCTTCACCTGATTCTTTTTTTGCATTTATTCTATCTATTAAACTAAAACGTTCAATTGACAAAATTTCTGTTAAAGTATTTTTTAGAACTTCTTGAATTTTACCTGCAACATCTCTTGGTAATGGTTTGTCTACTAATTCCTCTTTAAGATCATCTTTTATTTTTTCAATAACTTTTACTGAGACATTACTTTCTAAGAGTACTAATTCTAAATCCCAAAACATATCCTCAAATTTTTCTGCTGAGATTTGTTTTGTAGTAAGTGATTGTTTAATTTTTCCAAAGAATCCTTTATTTTCATCTTTTGGTTCTTCAGTTTTTATTTCTTCTACTGTTTCAGTAACAGTTTCTTCCTTGATTTCTTTTTCAACAGTTTTTTCTGAAACTTCAGGTTTAATATCTTCATCATCTTCACTTTTACTAAATAATCCTCTAAAAAAACCTTTTTTTTCTTCTTTAGTTTCAACAACAGTTTCTTCAACTTTAGTAATCTCTTTTTTCTTTTCAATTACTTTTTCTTCTTCAACTGGTTTGGATTCTTTTTTACTTTCTTCTTTTTTTGGTTTACTTTTAGGTTGTTCAGATTTTTCTTTGACTGGTTTCGTTTTCTTTTCTTCAACTTTAGTAATCTCTTCTTTCTTTTCAATTACTTTTTCAGTTTCTTCGATAACTTCTTCTTCAGCCTTTTTTGAGAATATTGATAAGCTTGATTTCAATTTATCTCTTAATTTTCCAAACATTTTAATCTCCTATTTCTCCATGTTGTCTAATTTATTAATAATCATTTCACTTAATTGTTTTAATCTAATTTCAATAATTTCATTATTTTTTGAAACTAATTCAGTTTGTTTTTCTAACATCTCAACTATTTCTGGACCTGTTTTTTCACTAGTAACACTGGCTCCAATATTAACAATAAATTTTTCTCCATCAACCAATTTTGTTTTTACAAATATACCGTTTGCAACTTGTGTTAATATTTCTGTATCTTGTTTTGTTTTTTTAAGTTCTAATATTGCTTCTTTTGAGATATTTAGATCTATTAATTGCTGATTAATCAATTCTTGTTGTGATGTCAAATGTTTAAATTCATTTTCCATCTCTTGTAGTTCATTCATATCTCTTTGTTTTGTTTCCATTTTGGGCTTATTTTTTCAATTTTTTAATTAAATCTTTCTTTTATAAATCTGTTGTAAT
>CAYMTF010000108.1:0-2913 GCA_964393295.1 uncultured Methanosarcinales archaeon
ATGGTATTGATTATTCAGCAATAACCAGTTCTTTAGAAAAAGAAGCAGAAGAAGTACACGGTAAATCTATTGCACAGTTAATGGGAGAAGATTACCATGTTGACCATATAATCCCTGCAAGTAATTATAATCTTGAAGACCAAGAAGAAGTTGGCAGGTGTTACCACCCAGACAATTTAAGGTGGTTACCTGGAGAAGATAATATGTCAAGAGGTAATAAATTCAGAGATGAAGATTTGGAAATTCTTTTATCAGTTCCAAATAAAGTTTATCCTAAAATTGTAGAAATGGCTTTAGATATTTTTGAATTAATAACAGAAGATTACATCCATAAAGCTGCGTGATTAGTTTTCTTTATTGTAGAGACAAGGGTAAATAAACCACCCCCTCCTTTTTCTTATTTTTTTAGGCGTAAATATCCTAAGTAAAAAAACAGGTGTTTATTAGCAAGATACAAAAGTAATACATGGGCAAAATGTTATGCTATAATTTTAGGTAGTTTACGAACAAACTATTTTTTTCATTACATTATTAATGTTAAAAATTAAAGAATTAATTACAAAAGTAATGCCTTTACTGGAAATTCGTGATACTTTTGTTTTCATTAGGTCTGAGTCTACAAGAAAGAAAAGAAATAATTATTTTTTACCTAATAATACATAAGTTCTTAGTGTACCATCTTCATCATAAGTCCCGTCATCAATTACCGATGGTTTACCAGATCCTAATACTATCGCACCATGTGATGGAGATGATATACCTATAGATGCGATTGATTTTCCAAGTAATTATCTAGTAGATCCATCACCATACCTACAAGAAATACAACAACAGATGGTAGGTCTTCAACATGTTTATACACCAATATTATATCAAACAGGTTATTTCAATAATGATTATAAAGAAACTCAATAATAAGAACTAAAAATAATTTCTTTTACCATTCTAATCCAACACCATAAATCGAAACAGAAATTTTTTCCATTTTATCTAAATCATCACAATTCTTAAACAATAATTCTCCAAAACCATGACAAACTAATTCCACTCCATCAACCCTGAGCACTAATAAAATTTTAGTGTCCATCACAACTTCAAAATTTTTTCTAATACTTTCTAGGTTTAATTTCTTAGGAGATTTTAATCTAGCGGAAAAAGCAGCCTTACTTTTACATTTACTTAAAATAAACTTTTGTTTAATATCTTCTTCATTAATAACCATTAGTTTATTAAGGAAATAACGATTAATTTAAATACTTAACTTCTTTGTTTGAATATACATACTAAATAAGATATAAAAGTTAAAATCTTATTTAACTATGAAAATGAGGTGATATTCATGGCTAAGAGAAAAACTTCAGCTAAAAAAGTTAAAAAATTAAAAGATAGTTGGGCAAATAAAGAAGCACATAAGCTTGCACATTATGCATTCTTCTCAGGAATTATTATTGCAATAATTACAGGATTATTTAAAAATTGGTATGCAGGAATTTTTGTTACAAGTTATCAAGCTAATATGTTCCTAGGTAGCACATTGATAGTATTAGGATTTATTGTAGGATTATTTAATCTGAAAACACAAGAAACAACTCCATTTTTGATTGCATGTATTGCATTAATGATGGCAGGGATTGTAAACTTTGGAGCTATATTAAATTTTGATGCCATTAACATAGGTGCAATGTTAAGAAATGTTATGAGTAATATTGTAGTGTTTGTTGTACCAGCAGCTTTAATTGTATCAATGAAAACTATCTGGAAATTGGCTTCAGATTAAGTATATTTTTTCTTATTTTTATTTTTTTATATTTCTTAAAATTATTAATAAAAATCATTAAATGAAAAGAGAGATATTTCCCTCCCTTTTACTAGATTAAATGAAAAAAGGTCTAGATTAAAACAATTAAAGACATATATCGACTTAAAAATAAGAATCAAGAATAATAAAAGTGGTTAATTAAAAAAACCAATTCTTAACTTTTTTTACTTCAAAATAATAAAAAGACTAGTTTCACCTCATAATTTCGTAAAACTTAAAAAGGGTAGAATGTGATTTTTATTGTTTTTGGTAGAAACAATATAAAAGGGTGATAATAAATGAATAAAAGACAATTAAATTGTCCTCATTGCGAGTATAAATTTATAACATTTTTATTTAGTGGGTTGATAAAAGTTTCTTGTCCATATTGTCAAAGTAAACTTTCAATTAACTAAAAAAGTTTAAATAAAACCTTTTTTCTTTTTATTATTATGAATTTGTCAAAAGTTAAACAATCATTTAATATTTTCTTAAAAGGATTATTAATGGGATTCGCAGATGTTATCCCAGGGGTCTCTGGAGGAACTATAGCTTTTATTACTGGGATTTATTATAGATTGATACATTCAATAAAAATTATTAATTTAAATGTATTAAAAAAAATAATAGATGGAAATTTAAAAAAAGCGATCTCAGAAATAAAAAGTTATGATTGGAATTTATTTTTACCATTGGGTTTAGGAATTATTACTTCAATATTTTTACTGTCCGGTTTGATAAAATATTTATTACAAAATTATACCGCCTCAACATTTTCTCTCTTTTTTGGTCTTATTGCAGCTTCTGCTTATTTAATCTACAAACATATGAATAAAATAAAATTTAAAGAATTAATACTATTAATTTTTGGATTTATTTTTGCTTTTTTATTATCTGGGGCTACTACTCTATCCTTCAATCATAGTTTACCAATAATATTTCTATCAGCAATGGTGGCTATTTGTGCTATGATCTTACCTGGGATCTCTGGAGCTTTTATATTATTACTTCTTGGACAATATGAATTTTTAGTGGGAAAGATACATGAATTGGATTTCATCATAATTGGAACTTTTGGTCTTACAGATATTAATAAGAAAAAAGGATCTACTGAA
>CAYMTF010000109.1:0-2845 GCA_964393295.1 uncultured Methanosarcinales archaeon
GAAACAGTTTGTTAGATGTTCCTAAGGCGATCAAATTGAGTAAGATGACAATGGGTAAGATAAAACAGAATCTATTTTGGGCTTTAGTGTATAATGTTTTAGGGATCCCTATTGCTGCAGGTGTTTTATATCCTTGGACAGGTTGGATGTTGAATCCAATGATTGCTGGTGGTGCCATGGCAATGAGTTCTGTTAGTGTAATAACTAATTCTCTTCTTTTGAAAGGGAAACGGTTATAATCCTATTTTTTAATTAATTTCTTAGTTGTAATGATAACTTCATTTGGTTATAAGAAAAGGTGCCCAAGACCGAAAGAGCAGCCGTTTAATTAGAGTTGACCTCAAGAGGGCGTATGTCACCTAGAGTGATTTACCTTAGAGGCAATAATGCTCACAAGGAGCTAAGCTATGTCTCAGGTCTTGGACATTTCTCTCAGATACAAAACAATATTTAAAACTTTCTTATTAAACCATAATCAAAACATTTTAAAGTATAGCTTAAAACTAGCATAAGGATGACAAAAACTAAAGATTTTTCAGTATATTTGGGTAAAGAATTAGATTCTAAGAATAAAAAGCTAAATTGGATCCCTAAATCAGAAAAGAACCCTCATTTAATTGTTGTAGGCGGTTCTGGTTCAGGTAAAACTGAGACTTTAAAATCAATTATGCTTGAATTGAAAAATCAAAAAGTTAATAGTTTAATCCTAGATTTCCATAACGATTTCAAGGTATTTGCTGACAATTTAGTACAGATTGATGAAGCCACAATCCACCCTTTTGAAGTTCAACTTAATGAGAAACCGTTAGATGTTGCTTACAAAGTTTCTAAGATGATTGCGAAAGTGTTTTCTTTGGGCGAAGTCCAAGAAGCAATAATCCGTGATTCAATAAAAATATTTTACCAACGTTCTGGGATAAAAGATTTAAAGAAAAGGAATGAGGGAGAAATTGAATTATTACCATTCCAAAGATTTCAAGATATCCTATATAATACAGATATCAAGACTACTGGTATAAAGGTTTTACTTGCTAAAATTTCTGTCCTTTTCGATGTTGACATTTTTATGAATGCAGATAGTACTTCTGTTTCTTTGAAAAATATAGTTCATCAATTAAGTGTTATTGAATTGTTAGAATTCCCTACTGATGAAGTTAAATCATTAGTTGGAGACCTATTATTAAACAAGTTGATAAATTATCTTTATACTAAAGGTAAAACAGATGATTATTGGTTATACGTTGTAATTGATGAAGCTCATAGAATGATGTATCCAGGTTCACCTGTTGAATTGTTACTTCGTGAATCTAGAAAATATGGTGTTGGGATGATTTTGGCATCACAACGGCCTACTGATTTTTCTGAGACTATCTTGGCTAATACCGGTTCAATGTTAGCTTTCCAAGCTTCTTTGGATAAAGATGCCGTCTTTTTATCTAAACAACTTCATATCCCTAAAACTAATCTTCAAATGTTGATGGATGCAGGTTTAGGTTATGCTTTATTTTCTTCTGATAACAAACCAAAAAAAGTTCAAATTGTTCCGGTAAAGGACCGTGAAGAGTTTAAACAAATTGTTGATGATTTTAATGAGAGTGATGCCAGTGAATCATTCATAAAAGAACAAGATCGTGTTAAGCGTGACAAGGAGAAAAGAGATTTGTTAATTAAAGAGAATTCTAAATTAAAAGAAGAGATTAAAACACAAGATAGGTTGATTGAAGAATTAAAAAATAACCTTGAAAGAAATGAATTTACATTCGCTAAATTAAGGGCGGAGATTAAAGAGATTAATAAAGAAAACATTATTGCTAGTAATGAAATTGACAAATTGAAAGAAAGGTTATGAGTGGGAATTTAGAACATTCCCTCTAATAGTATTGCTCTAGCATTTCTTGGGATCTTATTCTCTGAAGATTTAATCTTAAGAATTTTATATGCATTAGTTATATGTAAATTGTTTGCATCTATTGTTGAAAGCCTTGCCTTACTTGCTTGATCTATTCTCTCTGATAACTTTTTTTTAGAATATTTGTTATAATTGTCTCTCATCTGTTCTATTTTAATTTTTTTGTGGTAATTACCAATTGTAATTATTTCTGGTATAATATTACCAGAAAATTCAAACTTATCTTTAATTTCAGAATAGATCTCTTTTCTTTCATCCCATGAGATCCCATATAATAATGTATTTGAAACAATAAACCTTTTATCTGGTTCATTAATTCGTACGCTCTTTGATCCCTTTCAACAACTAAAGAACTGAAAGCATCAATGTGTAGATATTTAGCAAATTCGAAATAACTGCCGAAACTTGGTCCTTCCAAACCGAAATAAGAAATTGATTGGTCCCCGAACAAGTCATAAGCTTTTTCAGCTAACATCTCTCTCGCTGTGTTCTTTTCACCGATAGTGAAACCGAAAAAACCTTTGTCAGAAAAATCTAAACCGTGATCTGTTAACGATTGTCTAATCTGGTGTGCACTGTATTTTCCTTCAAAACGGTCAGACCTTAAATGTAACCAATTCTCATCTAATGATGCTTTAATCGCTTTTTTATGTCTTCTTAATCTTGAGAAATCTTTGTCATGATCTATCAGATCTAGCACTGCAGATGAAGAAGAATTTCCGTAAGCTTGTATCATCCCACCTAAAGTTGTGTCCCAATCATTGATAGATTTTTCCTTGAAATTGTCCAATGTCAATTCTGACAATATTTCTTTAAAACCTTCTTTAGTACGGTAATCTACACCTTTCTCAGATGCTAAGACTTTGATCAATTCTTTAGTTGCACTTAATTGGTATTCATGAGCACTATCAGATTTCCATAATCCATAAACAGAAG
>CAYMTF010000110.1:0-2840 GCA_964393295.1 uncultured Methanosarcinales archaeon
CGTATATTTTAACGGAGAATGGCACCATTATACTACCGTTCATGGTCAAATTGAGAGTGAGGACGGGGAAGTAAATTTTCATTCTGTTTCTAGTGACGGGATTAATTTTGAAAGAGTTGATGATATCGTCTTGGATTTTAAAATGTTAGGTGGAGTTGTTGAGACAGAGAATAATGAATTAATGTTTTTTGGTTCTGGTGGCAAAAGTTCTAAGATTGCTATAAGCTCCGATGGGTATAATTGGGAGATGGTTGAGAATGGAAGATTTAGTGGATCAGATCCAGGAGTTGCTATTTTATCTGATGGGACATACTTGCTGTTGATACAATCTAATGGGGGAAATTAATCTTTTTTTTTTAATTTCAAAAACAGAAGTATTTTATATTATTAATATTTAATAATTACTATGGATTCGGATAATAAGATCAATTTAATTTTGTTGATGTTAGTTGCTAGTGTCGCAATAATTGTGATGTTATTATCTCAAAATGATTTAGATTATGTTAATGATTCAAGTAATTTTGTAGGTAATGCTGCAAAAGATACAACTTTTGGCCAAACTGATGATAAGCTTGTTAAAAAGAAGGCTATGAGTGATTATAATATGTTGGAAGATCCATCAAGATTAACTGAAAGAAGGGGTGAGAGTTTTACTGTTGAAACATTTGATGAGGATTGTGGATTGAAATTTGAAGTTGAGGATGGTTACAGATTCGATCAAGCAGCTCAAGCTCATGTACTTAGTAAAAATGCCGAAGGTCAATTTAGATTTTTTGATGTTTCTTTTCCTGGTGTTTATTTAACTTATAAGGACACCTCTGGAGATAAAGCCAATTCAGGTTATAACTGTGCTTTTTCTTTAGATGGGTTACATTTTGAAGAAGAACGTATTGAATATGATAAAAAAGAGGATTTACCAGGGATAGAAATAACAATCAATGGTGAAAAAACATATAAAAGATTTCAATTTGAAACTAGTTTGGATGATAAAATAATTCTTAGAGATTATACCTCTACAAATGGGGAAGATTATATTAAAGGTGATATTGTGTATGAATACGACGGTTTAGGAAGTGTTGGTTATTATGATTATTTTTTAAATGAAGACGGTGTAATAGTTTTGTTGTTCATTGGTGATATAGTTCTTGATAGTGAACATATGTTGTTGGCTACTTCAGAAGATAACGGGTTGAGTTTTCAAACTTTTGATGAGGACCCATTAAAAGACCTTGGGTCTGCTTCATCTGGTTTAAATTTCAGAGATCCAAGATTTACTTTTTTATCTGATGGCCGGGTAAGATTGTTTACAATGGTTACAGGGGACCCATCACCAAAATTACCAGGCGAAAGGGCTACTGGAAGGATTTATAGTCATATCAGTGTTGATGGCGGATATACTTGGGAGTTGGAAGAAGGAATTAGGTTAAGTGCTGCAGATTTTGGTTATAATGTATGGTCTTTGAATGACCCACATATTATTGAATTACCTAACGGAGATTTTAGAATGTATGTTACAGCTTTAGTTGAAGATAGCACTACTACTTATGTTTCAAATGGGATTGAATTTGAAGGTTATGATGAGAAATTAATAAGTGCTATATCTACTTGTTAATTTATTATTTAGTAAATTTTAAATAGTTTATTTTTTTATGAGGTTAAAATTATTTTCATTAATTATTTTATTACTATTAATTACCTCTTGTTCTCCAAGTGAGGTTAATCAGACTGGGCAAGCTGCTAAAGACTCTTTTAGTGATTATGATAAAAATTTTAAAAATGAACCTGTTGAAAATAAAGATCTTCCAATTAAAAATAAAAAAACTAATCTTGAAGATGATTTAGTTGAAGATTATGACCCCTCAATAATTGAAGAAGAAGTTGTTGTTACTGATTCTGGGTCATTTGAAGTTTCTGGGGTTCATACTGGAGATTATTTCTCTTCAACAAAATTACTAGTTACATTAAAAGGTGTTAGTGATGTTAAGATAAAATACCAAGAGGTTGAACCAAGTATTGGAGAGATTTATGAATTAGAATTATCTGATCAAAGTTCTTTTGTTTTGAGTGATTTAAAATCTTCTACAACTTACAATGTTGAAGTTGAATCATGTGATTTAGGAGGTTGTTATAGTTTAGGGTCAAAGGTTGAAACTACTAGTGAAGAATATTGGCAAATACAAGGGGATAATAGTTGTTCTGGTGGTGAAAATTGTGTTGATTCAGCTACAATTGTTTTAGAGAATAGTGCTACTGCAGCGTATGCAATAAAATATCCCGATGAGGATATAACTACACTTTATACTAACAAGCTCCCTTTAAGTTCCGATGGTCCAATGAAAGCGTTTGCTCAAAATGGTGGTGGGACTAACTTAGAAGATTTTTTAGAATTTGATTGGATTGGTAATGTTGAAACTGGTCCATATATACATGTTTGTGATTATCATAAAGAGGATTGTAGTGATGTAGAGATTAATATGGCCACTTATCAATTGATCCCTTTAGCTAATGAAGAAGCTATGTTACTAGTTTTTGAAGGGAAGATCACAGAAGAAATAACTAAAGAGATGAAGGATGGTTCAACAATTACTCAAAATATTCAAACTACTGAATTGTATCAAATGAAAAGTTTTGATGGTTATACAGGAATAGATTATAACTCAGAAAGTGGTAGTAATATCTGTGATTTCTCTGATTTAGTTGAAGAAGGTGTTTGTGATTATGATTTAATTTTGGGTGCGAATGAAGAAAGTGGATTAAGTCAGGTTAGGCAAACAAAAATAGCTTACCCAATTTTAAATTCAATTTTTTGGGATGAATCAGATAATACTTTTATGGCAATT
>CAYMTF010000111.1:0-1222 GCA_964393295.1 uncultured Methanosarcinales archaeon
TTTATTATTCATTAGTTAATAGTATTTTTTTATTATTCTTAAATGCTTCGGTTTGATTGTTAATGTTTTATTGGTTGTTTTACAAAACATTAATAAGTAAGAAAATGTTATCTAAAATAATTAATAGTGTTATAAATTTTAGTTTAAAAAAGTGGGTATAAGATGATTGAGGATTTATTAATAAAAAATTTTTTGATTGCAATTGCCTTAGGTTCACTAATTGGTTTAGAAAGGGAATATGCTAAACTTAAACGAAAAGGTCATGCTTATGCTGGTATTAGGACTTTCCCTTTAATCTCTTTGTTTGGTGCAATATCAGCCTATCTCGGCGAATTAATAACGCCATGGATCCTTGTTGCGAATATGTTCTTAATGGGTTTATTAATTATATCAGCTTATTTTGCTGTAAGTGGAAAATCCTTAAAATATCTTGGTGCCACTTCTGAAGTGGCTGGTTTTCTAACTTTTTTTATAGGAGTTTTAGCTTATTACGGTGAGGTAAAATTTGCCATTATGATTGCAATAGTGATCACAGTAATTCTTTATGCAAGATCAATGTTACACCATTTTGCTAAAAGAATTAAAGCTGGTGAATTAAGGGATACTTTGAAATTTGCTGTTATCGCATTTGTTATTTTACCTTTGTTACCAAATAAAGCTTATGGCCCATTAGAATTATTTAATCCATATGTAATTTGGTTAATGGTTGTCTTCATTTCTGGGATCAGTTTTGTTGGTTATATTCTTATGAAATGGTTTGGAGAGAAGGGCATCGAACTTGCAGGGATATTTGGTGGGTTAGTTAGTAGTACTGCGGTTACAAGTAGTTTTGCTTTAAGGAGTAAGAAAGAGAAGAAGATCTATAAAGCTTTGATTTTGGGGGTTGTATTAGCAAATTCAATTATGTTTGTAAGGATTTTGATTGAAGTGTTTGTTATTAATAGAGTTTTATTTAATGAGATGATTTTTCCTATTGGTATATTGATTGCGTTGTGTACTTTGTCTTCAATAATAATTTGGTGGAGATCTAAAGATGCAAAGGGGAAAGTTGAATTGGGTTCACCTTTCACATTAGGACCTGCATTAAAGTTTGGCGCATTTTTTGCATTAATTTTAGCATTAGTAAAAATTGCAGATGTTTATTTATCTTCAAGTGGAGTTTATGTGGTAAGTTTTATATCCGGATTGGCAGACGTTGATGCTATAACTGTTAGCTTATCAC
>CAYMTF010000111.1:1232-2780 GCA_964393295.1 uncultured Methanosarcinales archaeon
AATTGCCATAGTGGTTGCAGAATTTAATCAAAAAATAACGTCACGTATGTATGACGTAGCATTAGAAACTGCTAAAAGAGGAATTATGATTGCAGCTTTAACTAACGTTGGAGTTAAAGGTGGCATTGCTTATCTATTTGGTGGTAAGAAGTTTGGTCGGTTTGTACTTGGATTATTTAGTGTTATAATTTTAGTTGGTTTAGCAGTTACTTTTTTGATGTAGAATAATTAAATCAACATTTCTTCTAAGAATTTTTTAGGATCTTTAGCTTGTACAACTGCATGAGCTAATAAAACACCGTGACATCCTAAAATAAGTGCTTGTCCGACATCTTCTTTAGAATGTATCCCAGCACCACAAAGTAATTTTGTTTTCCTTGTGATGGCTTTAATCTCTTTTATAGCCTGAATAATTATCTCTGGTTTAGCAGATGTTACTGAAATATCTTTACCAATTAATGATTTTGGTTCATAAGCGATATAATCTGGTTTAAGTGTTGCAATCTTTTTAATTTCACCCATAGTAGAAGCACATACTATTGTTCTCATTTGTTTTTTTTTACAAATGGTTAGTGTTTTTTCTAATTTTTTAAAAGAAATCTTTCTTTCGCTATGGTTTAAAATTGTACCATCAACACCACAATTTTTTAATTCGTCTAAACTTACTGCTCCAGTGTGAGCACCAAATTGAGTACAACTACTATGTTGTGCAAAAATACTTTTATTTTTTATTTTTTTAGAAATTTCTCTGATTGTTAAATGAGTTGGACAAATAATTATTTTGTATTTATTTCTTCTAAGTTTAGAGATCTTGGAAGCTAACCTTACTCCTTTATCTCCACAGGCTTCTTTATACGATTTAAAATTTATAACAATTAGTGGTTGCATAGTTTTATTTTTTAATTTTATATTTAATATCTATGTAATCTTTTGGTTCCCCTTTTTTAAGTTTCTTGAGTACTTTCAGGAAGTAACCAATAATTCCCAAGATGATTATGAGTGGTATTAAGAATAATAAAACGTTAAAAACCAGAACTAGAAAAATAATGATTAAAGCTAATGCAATTAAACTTCCTATCAAGGATTTTATTCCTCTTGTCTTTATTATCATTTTTTTTTTTGATTCTATAATAAGCTAATAAGCTTATAATTAAACCTAAGATAATAGTTAATATAAATATTTCTATCCCTATTGTTTTGAAAAATGATTCTGGGAGATTACTGATTAAAAAGGAATCATCTGTGAAAGAATAATTACCTCCTGGAAATATTAATCTGTGTAATACCTCAAAAGTTAAAGTAAAATTGATCAAAGATAATAACAAGATGAAAAATGGTAGGATAAATGTAGTAATGCCACCATAAAAAAATAATACACTTAGTGGTTGTTTGTTACTTTTTCTAATTTTCAAAATAATTATAGATATGATAATAATTAATAAGTTCAAGATTGTATTTTTTGTTTTGAATATTTTATTAACATCATCAAGATGAGATATTTCATTTTGAGTAATTGTGGTGTTTAATAATTCTGATGATTTATCTGGA
>CAYMTF010000112.1:0-2766 GCA_964393295.1 uncultured Methanosarcinales archaeon
TTCAACCTGGTATTCTTTCTGATGTGATAATACTATATTCAATCTCCCTGGTAATGGTCTAAATTTTTTTGGAAGGGATTCATAAGTTTTCCTCCCCATTATTACAGGGTAACCAGAAGTTAATTTTTTGAATCTTTTCAGATCCACTGGTAAATGCCAAGGAATTTTGCCATCCTTCCCAATAACACCATTTTCTGAAACTGCCGCAATTATAATTGTATAAAGATCTTTTATCATTTTATTTTTTCAATAAAGATATTTTATTTAAGCTTAGTGGCACAGAATATTAAAAATTACACTGAGTCATATATCATACTAAAGAAAATTTTAAATACTCGCCATTTTAATCAAAAAATAATGTTTTATAAAAGAATTATTAGACCTATATTATTCAAAATAGATCCAGAAGTTATTCATGATATTGTTATCCATGGTGGAAAATTAATAACTAAAATATCTTTATTTACAGAACTCATGAATAGTATATATTTTTACTCACATAAATCTTTAAGACAAAATATTGATGGTATAAAATTTCTTAATCCAGTAGGTTTATCTGCTGGATTCGATAAAGATGCAAGATTGATAGATTTAATGTACGGGTTTGGATTTGGATTCGCAGAGATTGGATCTGTTACTTATAAACCATACAAAGGTAACCCAAAACCAAGATTGTGGAGATTACCAAAAAGAGAATCAATTGTGGTGTATTATGGTCTAAAAAGTATTGGTTCTCAAGAAGTTGCTAAAAGTCTTTATGGAAGAAGGTATAAAATCCCTTTTGGGATAAACATCGCTAAAACTAATTGTAAAGAAACTGTTGATACTGAAACTGGGATAATTGATTATTGTCAAGCCTTCAAAATATTAGAACCATATGGACAATATTTTACGATCAATATTAGTTGCCCAAACACTTTTGGTGGTCAACCTTTCACAAGCCCACATAAATTGGATCAATTACTTACTGAATTAGAAAAAATTGAAACTAATAAACCAGTGTATCTAAAATTGTCTCCAGATTTAACTGGTGAAGAATTAGATTATTTGTTGAAAGTTTGTGACAACCATAGAATTCAAGGTTTCATAATCTCTAATCTCACAAAAAATCGTGATAAGATTGGTTTAACTGATAAAGAATTGAAACATATAGGGCCTGGTGGATTAAGTGGGAAACCAGTTGCAAAACTTTCTAATGAAATGATCTCAAAAGTTTATAAAAAATCTAAAGGAAAATATACAATAGTGGGTGTTGGTGGCGTTTTTAATGCTAATGATGCATATGAAAAAATAATCAGAGGAGCAGATTTGGTTCAATTAATTACTGGTTTTATTTATGAGGGGCCTAATTCAATTAAAAATATTAACAAAGGATTAGTTAAATTGTTAAAGAAAGATGGTTTCAATCATATATCTGAAGCAGTTGGTTCTTTTCATAAGATAAATTAATCAGTTACAGAACAAGATAATGTATATAATATACATGGCCCACAGGGATTATTCTGACAATATTCACCATCTCTACCACCCATTATTGCATAATATCTCTCCTCAGCTGGTTTAATTAACCATTGGTATTGATCATCACCTTCTTTAATCCCTAAACTGTTTACTTTATCATATTCTAATTGTGCTAAATCCTTATTTCTTGATGCATCTTGTATTGATAATTCTGAATAAGTTGCTGGAGCTTCACTAAATGATGTCCTATATCTGAATGAATAGTCATATAAACCAGTATTTTCAGTAATGATATTATCTAATTGTGATGAAGCCAAAGTTGCTACTGAACTAAATGAAGGGTATTCTCTTTGAATATATTTGATTTTACTTTTCAATAGAGGAATCAAATTTGCAACCCTTACTTGTTCATCCACAGTATCATCTTTTTTTTCAAAATGTTTTATTATTGATTCCTCTGATTCTATCTGATTTAATACTAGCTCTACATCAGTAACTAACTTTTTGAATTTAGGATCCTCTAAAATTTGCTCTGATTTTGATATCATGACGTTAGTATATTTAGCTTCAATAGTCTTAGCTTCTATATCTTCTCTATGTCTATCATATATAGAATTCATTTTTTTTGATAAATCAGCTGGTACATCACTTGTAATAGGATTAAGGCCTCTTTTTTCCATCTCGACAGCTATTTCATTCCAAAGGGCATCAGATTCTTTAGTATAATCCTGATTTTGAGTTGTAAGAATCCTCATCTCATAATTAATAGTTCTTAATTCATTATCAACTAATTCTTTTTCCAAAACATGAATAAATTCATGTTCTAATGTCTCTAATGGGCTATGCAGGTCTCTAGTTGGGTTTGAAGTCATTGTTGAAGGGTCTGCAGTTCTTTCTCCAAATTCTAATTCTCCCTTTGAAGCTGCAGCATTATCACCAGTATTAAAATTAATCCGCTGAATATATATCTCCATCCCTGGCTTATCCCTTAACCATTCATCAAACATCTGGGCCATATTTGAGGTGATATCATCATAATCTTCCGGATTCCCTGTTAAACCTCTTTTTGAATATGCCTCCTCCAATCCAAAATCAATCCCTAGATCAAAATTAATACCAGAATATTTATGTCTTAAATCTTCAATCCCTTTCATCATATTAATCTCAATTAGGTCAGAAACTTCTAAGCCTACATTATTTCCAACAATCTCTTTACCTGTTGAGGTTATTAACACAAATCTATTTGAAGAACTTGTCCTAAGTCTATCAGATGAAAGGATCAAAGTTCCAATGTCTTCATATTCA
>CAYMTF010000113.1:0-2764 GCA_964393295.1 uncultured Methanosarcinales archaeon
AATAGTAAGGTGCTGTGAAGATGGATGTAAAAAAAGTATGGAAATATTTGATAACTGATCCAAATAAAGTAAAATCAAAAAATTCTAAATCTGACAATTCTAAATCTGTCCATAATCTGAACGAGTCTACTACTGATAACAAATTAGGAAAAGGCGTTATTCTTTTTGTTTTAATAAATTCAATCTTGGGAAGTTCTTTGTTTTATCTTCCAAGTTTAGGGGTTAAAAGTTCTGGTCCAGCTTCAATTATTGCATGGTTATTAACTTTTATTTTTGCATTATTTATAATGATGTATATGGGGGAACTAATCACTCTTCACCCTACTTCTGGTGGAACTTATGCTTTTTGTAAACGTGCATATGGGAGATTTCTATCTTTTATGTCTGGTTGGTTGATTTGGATTGCAGGTAATTTGGGGATGGCTTTAGCGATAGTTGCCGCTTCAGAATATTTTATCCCTGAATCAACTTCTGAAGCTTTTCTTTTAAGAATAATCTTTAGTTTGATTTGGATCGCAGCATTAAATTATATGGCTTACCGAGGAATTGATGCAGGTATTACTATGTTAGTAGCATTTGGTTTATTTTCTCTTGTTGTGGTATCTTTTATGATCTTACCATCTTTTATATCTCTGCCTTCCCTTTTCAATGGTCATTTTTCTTCCCCATTTAATTTTTCTTTTTTAGAACCATTCTTCATCTGGGATGGTTTAAACAATTATTCTTATCTATTCTTGTCTATGTTTTTTATCCTGGAAGCTTTTTTTGGTTTTGAGACCATAACTTATCTTGCTAATGAAGCTAAAGAACCTAAGAAGTTACACAAATTACTATTCTCTTCAATGATTATTTGTGGTATTATAATGGTTATTTATATCTTTAGTTCGTTGGGTGTTGTTAGTATTCAGGATTATGTTAATGATGCTAGACCTTTCGCCGTACAAGCCTTTAATGTAATGGGTGAGGTTGGTAAAAATTTTGTGGTTTTTGGGATGTATCTGGTTATCATAGGTGCCGCTGCAGCTTGGCCTATAACTAGTTCCCGTCTTTTGCAAGCTATGGCTAAGGATGGTTTATTTTTGAAACAGTTATCTGCTAGGCATAAGAAGCACAAATCCCCTTACCGTGCTGTAATTTTTCAATCGATTATTATTACTCTTTTTACTTGGTTGATTTTTAGGGGTTATTTGGTTAAATGGGGTGATCCTTACCGGACATTATATCTGATTTATGTGCTTTTAGGAATTTTAGTAATTAGTTTAGTATTGTTTACGGTTCCAATTTTAAGAAAAAAAGAGAAAAATGTCGAACGTCCTTACAAAGCTCCGTTTCCTTTATTTGGCCCAATATTAATTGTGGGTGTATTGTTATTCTTGGTTTACAATTGGGTTTCTATTGAGGGTGAAATTGCTCTATCTATTATTAATTTAACTTCATCGTTTATAATTCTGGGTATACCATTTTATCTCTTAATTGAGATGTATTATGATCCAAATGCTATAATGAAAGTTAATGGTATTTTATCTTATTTTGTTTTAGCTACCGAGAAAATTCATTTCCCATTTAGTTTAAGAAAAGACCTTCTGGAAGAATTAAGTGGTCTTAAGGGTAAAAAGATTTTAGAATACGGTTGTAGTGTTGGTTCATTAACAAATAAATTAGTTGATAAAGTTGGATCTAAAGGGAAAATAATTTCTACTGATTTAGCAATGCATAATGTTGAGATTGTTAATAAGAGGACTAAAAACATCAAACATGTTTCTGCACATCATCATCCACATTTAAATAAGTTTAAATTAGATACAAAATTAAAATTTGATTTTGTAATATCTGTCGGGATGTTGTCATATATGCAAGATCCAAAAAGGTTACTTTCTGACCTTTCAAATAGGTTAAATAAAGGTGCTGAAGTATATTTTATTGATTATGATAAATTTTTTTATTTTATGCCTAACATTGATTGGATTGAAGACAATAACAAATTGAAAGATTTATTTAAAAGGTCTAAAATGGAAGTAGAAATAGTAAGAAAAAGATCTCTGTTTTGGACTTACTTGTTAATAAAAGGTAAGAAGATTTAATATCTGTAGTATTAATACTTGTTTATTAACAAGATTAAAATGGTGTAACCTTCTCATAAGTTCATTTAACACTTCTGTAATAAATAACCCAAGTGAAGCTTTATAAACTTATAAATTCTTCCTCTATTGGATAGATGGCTGAATTAAAAAAAGTATTAAATTTCCCAACAATATTGCTTATTACAATTAATTCTATTATGGGGACAGGGATATTTTTTCTCCCTGCTGTTGGTGCAAAAACTGCTGGCCCAGCATCTATCTTATCTTGGCTTTTTCTTTCAATAATTTCAATTTATATAGCAATGTGTTTTGCAGAACTAACTTCCATGTATCCAAAATCTGGAGGGATCTATGAGTTTTGTAAACAAGCATATGGGCGTTTTTTTTCATTTATAATTGGGTGGATGACTATAATAGCGGGAAATGTTACTATTGCTATGCTCGTGGTTGGTGCAATCCAATACCTGATGCCAATTGGTTCCCCAATGATTAAAATTTTATCTTCATTAATTTTTATTTTTGTATTCAATTATATAGCATTTAAAGGGATGAAAACTTCTGCAGTGATGTTGGTAACATTTTCAATAATTACTTTATTTACTATCTTATCCTTGGCAATCCCGGGATTATTAAATTTCAGATGGGGAAATTTTGATCGTTTTTTCGTAACTTCTGTACCTTCT
>CAYMTF010000114.1:0-2764 GCA_964393295.1 uncultured Methanosarcinales archaeon
ATAACTCCACACTTCTGGAAAAAATAGAATTAAGTAGAAATTGCCCCAACCACCACCAAAATATACTCTATAATCTCCTGTTTTAAAATCCTTAGCCTCATTAATCAATTGTTTTCCCACTGCATCATCGACAGCAGTAATACTCCACCTAGTAGGAACAAGTTTTCTATCTTTTTTTAATCCTAAATTTCCTACTGAAAGAACTTTATTAAGTAATGATTCTTCAAATCCCTGATTATATAAATTTAATATGGCACTAACTGATTTTAAATCAGTATCACTAACCACTCTTTCAACCTTACTGTCTATTTTAGTATTAGCAGTTATTCTTGCTTTCTTCATCTCTGCTCTTGGGCCAAATGGTATAACCTCCTGTTCAGGTTTAAGATTCAATGAAGGTTTGTTCTTCAAATTAACCTCCAATTCTACAGCTTTAGTAGTCATCCCAACCTCTTGACAAATTTCTAAGAATTTGTTACCCCTACTAATCTCTTTGATACTACATTGGGTCCTAGAGTTTACTAAACCGTAACGCATAGATGCAATTTGTCCAATTGCAAAATTTCCTTTACTCCATAATTTTGGGGAATCATAATAAGAGGTGTCACCTGAGAATTGAGGACTAAGAATACCAATATTAACTTTTGGATAACCATGCCTCCCTATAAAAGGAGCTGGAGAAGAGCCTTGGAAATCACTCTTAAAACTTTTTTTAATATTTATTTTAGGAATCTCTTCGATATCCTTATATTTTACCCGTTTTATTTTCATTTATAACCCTACTATCTTAGATATAATATTAATCGTCAAATTAATAATCATTTAATCACTTTCAAATTGTGTTTCAAAAGAAAATCAGAAATAAACTTATTAACTAATTTGAAATTTTGGACATTAACAAAATGTTTTCCCTCTGGAACAAATTTTATCTCAGAACCTTTGATTAACTTCGACATTTTAATTGAATCTTTTTTTGGAAGAAATTTATCCTCCTCTCCTTCAATAATTAAAACAGGGATCGTTATTTGTGATAACACTGGTTTTAAATTAAAATTTAGCATTGATTCTAAACAAGCATACACAGACTTCATAGGAGTATTATGTAATCCCTTATAAAATAAAAAATAATATTAATTTTTTTTATATACACTAAGATCTATATCTTTCATATGACTAAAATATTTTTGATTAATATGATCATTTTTTATTAAAAATTTTAAAACATGTTTTGCAAATGGCAAAATTACTTTGATCTTTTTATGAGAAGAAATATTTTGATATGTTGTATCACACAACACCAACCCTTTTATTTTATTCTCTTTATGAAATAATTGGTAATATTTCAAGGAAATGATCCCACCCATACTATGTCCTAATAAAACAAATTCAGATATTTTTTCTTTTTCGATTATAGAATGTAAATCTTTTGCAAAACAATCCAATGAATATTTATTCTCACTTTCCGGTTTATCAGATTGACCATGCCCTCTAAGATCTAAAGTTAAGGTTGAATAACCCAAATTCTTGAAAAAATCAATCTCGTCTTTCCATGTAGTCCAATCATTAGCCCAACCATGAACAAATATTAAGAATAGACTATCACCACGATGGACCTTATAACTTATTTTAGTGTTATCAAAAGATTTGGCAATCATAAACAGAACCAGTTAATATAATTATTTAATACTTACTAAAATCATAATAAATCCTAAATAACCAATAGAATCGTAAACATTTAAAAAGCATTACTTTAACATATATTTTATGCTCACTAAAAGAGAAAGTAACTTTTTGCATAAAAAGTTAATTGAAGGGATGAAAAGCCCATTATATATACATGACAATGATCCAGATGGATTATGTTCTTATTTATTGTTGTATCGAGCAAAAGGAGAAGGAAAAGGAGTTATACTAAGAACTTCTTCAACATTAACAGTTGATTTTAAACAATATTTTCAAAATTATCTTTATGATTCAATATTTATCCTTGATATCCCCAATGTTGATCAAGAATTTATTGATCAGATGAAAGTTCCAATCTATTGGATTGATCATCATCAGGTTCAGAATCGTAAAAAGGTTAAATATTATAATCCTAGAATTAAAAATGTAGAAGCTTATGTTCCAACAACAATGATGTCTTATCAAGTTAGTCAAAAAGAAGACGATATCTGGATTGCAATGGTTGGTTGTTTAGCTGATTGGTACATGCCAAATTTCAGTAAAAAATTTATTGAAAAATATCCTGATCTAATGAGTAAAGATGCAGACATAAGGACTGCATTATTTAAAGACGAGATTGGTAAGTTGGTAAGAATATTCTCATTCTTACTAAAAGGTAAAAGTGGAGATGTCAGAAAAAACATTAAAATTTTAACTAGAATTAAATCTCCATATGAGATACTAAGACAAAATACAGCTCAAGGAAAATTCTTATACAAAAAGTTCACAAAATTTGAAAGTACTTATCAAGAGATGCTTAAATTAGCAATGAAAAAACGTACCAGGGGTAAACTTTTAATTTATGAATACGCTCACACAGGTCAATCATTTACCACTAACCTAGCCAATGAAGTTACTGCGCATAATCCTGATAAAGTGATAATAATCAATAGAAAACATAATGGTAAGATGAAAATGAGCCTGAGAGCTGTGGTAGGAAGAAATATTTTAAACCCACTAACTAGAGCATTAGAAGGTATAGATGGGTATGGCGGTGGACACTTTAATGCTTGTGGGGGAGTCATTGCTGAAAATGATTGGG
>CAYMTF010000115.1:0-2721 GCA_964393295.1 uncultured Methanosarcinales archaeon
GGTTTTACTAAATCATTAATCAAATTAGAAAAAACTTCTGAGCTTTCAAAAATAGGCGTCACATCATATCTGCCAACAGTATTTTTATTAATGAATTTATTATAATATTGGTACCTCATAAATAAAATAAAATTTCTAAGATATTTAAATTTTTGTGGTGGTAGGTCAAAAAGAAACCCTAAATTTTTAGATGCCCTTCATTATCTCATTAATTTATCAAAAACTACTTGAACTGTATCTGAACACCTAACTTCTTTACTATCATGATATTGAATGTTTAATTCAAGTGCAATTAATTCATAATCTGGTTTTCCTTTATTTGCACCTCCCTCAAATTGATATTCTGGTTTCTGAGATAAATCACAAACTAATTTGATTTCTTTATAAAAAAAGGGGGGTGGCCCTTCACTTTTTAAAGATCTATTGCCCAAAGGTCTTCTTTTCAACTCAAATTCATTCATCCAAGCCCCTATTGTTGTAATACTAACATTACACTTCTCTGCAATTTCAGACAATGTCTGTTTTCCTTCATTGTACCATCTATCCAGCAAACTATCTATGGGGACTCCATTATATTTTTGTTCAACACTTAACATTTTATTAGTTTTTAACATTAAGTCTTGTTTAATTGAACTATTATTTTCCTTAATTGATAAACTTACTTCTACTTGTTTGTCTCCGTATCCATTACCTATTAACCAAGTAATATAATTATCTGTAGTAGGAGTGCTTATTGTTGCCATAGTTTGTCCTATATTATTCTCTAGGTTGTATAATTCTTCTTTTGTACATTCTAAATCATTAGCTAAATTATCTAGAGTAATACCTTGATTTTTCCTAATTAATATTACTGATTGTAAATCTAAATTTTTTCTTACTTCATCTATCTGTTTATAGGGTACTATAAAACCCCCAAATTCATTGTTCCCAGCACGAGTTAAATGGTCTTCTAATATTATTTCTTCTTTGGCATCTAAATATCCATTTAATATAATCCATGTAACATAATTATCTATAATTGAAGTGGTTGTTTTTTTAGGGTTAATAGATCTTTGACCTATCTCTAGATAATGAACATATTTACTAGTGCATTTTAATATTTTAGCTAACTCAACCTGAGTTATACCTTGCTGTACCCTAATTGACCTTGCTAATCCAAGATTTAAATCTTCTCTTACATAGTCAACCAAATCATAAGGCACCCTGTAACCCATAAAAGCATGGTCTCCATTACGCTTTTCATCAAATAATATTAACCTTTCAATTTCTTTTTTAATCTTAGGTTCCATTTCTTTAATAATCAATTCACACTTTTTTTCTGATAAACTTTCGTTAGAAGTAATAGCAGGAAAAATCTTTTTTAGAGATTCTACAAAAGTTTCACCTATAGTATACTCGTTACCCTCTCCATCATCAATAATCGCTTTATTGAGAACTGTCCCTTTAAGATTTGTTTCATTAAAATATGCACCTCTAAGGTCTGCTTCACCAAGGTTTGTTTCTTCAAGATTTGCTTTTGAAAAATTTACACCTCTTATTTTAGATCTAAAAAGGTATGCTCCTTCAAGTTCTGCTTCTTCAAAGCTTACTCCTTTTCTAACAGCTTTTTCTATCAATTCCTTTAAAGATAAATATTTACTTCTGATTATAATTTTATGTCCGTTTTTTATTTCAGTCATTTTTCTTTCTCTGATAATTTGATCTTACTTTTTCAGCAATTCTGGGTGACACCAGTTTAGTTTGTAACTACTAAGTAGTTTCAAGAAGAGTATATTAGCGTTATCACCCCCTTGGGGGGTTTATATCCAGAAAGTATTTAAAGTAGCAAAGAAAATACATTCATATGGATCAAAGAACAGAATCTATCTTACGTGAAGCTGGTTTAACCGAGGGTGAAATAAAAGTTTACTTAGCTTTAGTAGAATTAGGAGAAGTTACAGTCGGACCAATTATTAAAGAAGCTAAAGTTTCTGGTTCTAAGATTTATATGATCTTAGAAAAGTTAATTCAGAAAGGATTGGTTAATTATATTATTAAAGAAAAAACAAAATATTTTCAAATTGCTCAACCTATTTCACTATTGGATTATCTGGATCAAAAGGAACAAAAAATTAAACAAACTAAACTAGCTTTAAATGAAGTAATTGAAAAAATTAAATTAAATCAACAATTCAAAAAAGAACGAGAAGAAGCAAGAATTTATCGAGGTTTTAAGGGACTTAAAACTGGAATTTTTGAAGCAATAAAAACAATTCCTAAAGATGGAAATTATTATTTCTTTTCAACAGGCTATGAAACTGTTCCTTACCTTAAACGTTTTTTTTCCAAGATAACTATAGAACTTAACAAGAAGAATATTAAGATTAAAGGTCTCGCTCACAAAAGTGAGAAAAAGAATTTTGTAAATAAAAAAAATTATCATGTTAAATTTACTGATATAAAATGGCCTTCTGACATTGGAATTATAGGGAACCAATTAACTTTTATTGTTTGGGATCAGAAAGAACCTGTCCTTTACATTATACAGAGTAAAGTTCTAGTTGATTCCTACTCAATTTTCTTTAATGATATTTGGAATAAAGCTAAATAAATCATAAGACCCTAAATTTTTATAAACATTATAATTATTAATTCACCATGTCAGAAGTATCCCCTCTAAATAGATTGAATGAACTTAATGCTAAAGAATGGTTAAAATTTACTAAAACTTGGTTCGTACAT
>CAYMTF010000116.1:0-2649 GCA_964393295.1 uncultured Methanosarcinales archaeon
TTACAGGTTTTCCCGGTAGTATTAATCCAACTATGTCCAGATTATTGAAATCAGATACTTATGGCGAATATTTGCAAACTCATGTTGGTGGGTTGAATGATGGTAATGATTTTATAATGAATCTTGGGGAAGGATACATATTCACTGTTGATCAAGATTATAATTTAACTCAATGCGAGGGTTGTTTTGAATGATGAGAATTAAAAAGATGGTATTTATTTGTGTAATCAGTTTATTAGTTTTAACATCTTTAGTTTTTGCAGCTTCAAAACCTATCTCTGGGGAAGTAAGTTATGGTGGCGACTTTTCTGATCTAGATGTTCGGGTTTATTTTGTTCCAACTTGGTTCATTGAAGGAAGTATATGTGTTAACAAAGAAGATATGACCATTGGTGGGACTGGAGTTTTTTCAACAAATTTACAAAATTTTGTTGTTGAAGGTTTTCCTTCAATTTCTTGTCAAAGTGTATGGGGAGAAAACGATCAAATTTGGTTTGAGGTTGAATATAATAGTGATGTTTTTGAATCAGAAAAAGAGGCCATAATTCTGGGGACAGGTTTACAAAGTTTAAATAAATTGGTTATACCAGAAGATGAAGCAGACTCTTCAACTGATTCTGGCGGGGGTTCAAGCGGAGGTTCTTCAGGTGGAAGTTCTAATAATCAAGCTGATGATGATGATTCAGTTGTTGATTACGATGATTTTAATCCAGAAATTATTGACCAGATCAATGAAGATTATGATGACTTTTTTGGGTTAGAAGATCAGATTCAATTAAAATTAGATCTGTTTCAGGATGAAAATCTTGATGAGATGAATTATCAAGTTCAATTTGATCTCGATGATGTTGAGAGAGAATATGTTTTAAATGCATTATTATTTAGTATGCCTGATCATAAATTAATAAAAGAGATTGAATCTTCTTTTGTTTCTTCTAAAGAATATGTCTCGTTCGGTAATTTTTCTGGATTAGAAACTGGTTGGTACCAAATACAAGTTATTTTAAGTTCAGAAGGACAAATTATTACAACATCTAATTTTGATTCTTTTATTATAAAACCAGAACTTTTTGAAGAAGAGATTGTTGAAGAGGAAGTATTAGTAAGGGAACAAGTCCCATTATCAGAATTAGATGATCAAAAACCTATTGGTTTAGTTTTTGTTATAACTTTATTGCTAATTCTGTTTATTATAATGCGTTTAGTTATGAAAAAAGATAATTAATTCTTTTTTTTTAACCAAATTTATTTCATTTCTGGAATATTTAATCTAACTCTGGTTGATTTATTCCAAAAAAGAAACACTTAAATAGTCCTAAATGTTAACAAATGTATGCCCAGTGGCTTAGAAGTTCTGATCGAAGAGAAAGTTTTAGCTATTTTGAAAACTTTATTGAAAGATAAAGAAAAAATTCATCATTTAAATTCTTTAGCAGCTGAATCAAAAGTTTCAGTAAGTTCTACGTTTCGTATTTTGAAAAAACTGATTAAAAATGGTTTTGTAGAAGAATTAAAAATTGGCAAATGGTCTGTATACAAGTTGGCAGACAATAAGAAAGTGAAGGAGTTGAGACAATTATTATGATTAAGAGGAATAATAATCAGAAATTGTACTTTTTATTGTTTGTATTGATATTACTTGTCTCAATTCCTTTAGTATCTGCAGATACGAAGCCTATCTCTGCTTGGGTATTTGATAGTTTAGGTAATCCTTTAGAGAATGCATCTGTGACAGTTTATGTTAATAATTCCTTTAGTTTATTTAATCCTTGTTACACTTATCCTGGGGCTACAACTAGTGAAGCTGGAATTTTCACTACAAATTTAGGGAACTTAAAAGGTTCAGATGGGATATTTGATTGTAGTGGTTTATGGGGAGTAAATGATCAAATCTGGTATGAAGTTAATGGTTCAACAGTAATACCTACTCCATTTGGAGATAATATCTCTAATCCAGAATTGATCACGTTTGGTACTAACCCCCAAGTTTTAAACAATATAAGCTTACCACCAGGACCAGACATTGCCAACCCAAACATAACCTTGTTATCCCCTCCAAACAATACTATTTTAACGACAGCTAATGTTGATTTTATTTACAACGTGTCCGATCAATCTGACATTGCAAGTTGTAGTCTTATGTATGATGATGTTTTAACACAAACGGATAATGATATTATTAAAGATACAAACCAATCATTCCCTTTAACTAACTTAGTGGATGGTCTTCATAATTGGAGCATTAGTTGTACAGATTCAGAGGGTAATATTGGTTCAAGTAATATTTTTTATTTGAACGTTTCTAAAATTGGTACCTTACAATTAAATCAATTAATTCCAAATGTTAACGTTAATGTTGAAAAAGATGATTTTTTTCAATATAAAGTTAGTGTAGTATGTTCAGGAGGAAAATGTGGGGATACAAATGTAAGTTTAGATCCTATCTTCATAGATGATTTTGGTATTAAACAATCAATAAAATTAGAGAAAGAAAAATTAACATTATGGTCATGGTTTTTTAATTCATTAAAAAGTCTTTTTTCTGGCAATTTAATCACTGGGATGGTTAGCGGGGGTTTAGTTCCAACAACACCAACCACCCCATTTTGGACTAATGGTTCTAATCCTGTTGGTCCCAGTGATTTTTTT
>CAYMTF010000117.1:0-2280 GCA_964393295.1 uncultured Methanosarcinales archaeon
AGAGAAACAAATCTTTTTTTTCTGTCATGAAAAATGTATTAGATTAGATTTTGATGACGCGATGGATTTTGAATTTCGTTGTCCAGAATGTGGAAAACTTCTAGATCAAGATGATAATACTGAAAAGATTAAAGAGTTAAAATCATCAATAAAAAGTATCTCTGAAGAAATTGAATCTGCGAAAAAATACAAAAAGAAAAAGCGTGCAGCAAAAAGAGTAATAACTAAAAAGAAAAGTGCAGCTAAAAAAAAGGTTGTTAAGAAAAAAATAACTAAAAAGAAAAGTGCAGCTAAAAAAAAGGTTGTTAAGAAAAAAACAAAAAAGAAATAAAAGAGAAAACTATCTCCTCTTTTTAGAAGATGATTTCTTAGATTTTGAAGGAGACTTTCTTTTCTTCAAAACTGCTTTTTGAATAATCCTTTCTTCTTTTAAAATTCTCAAAGCTATTCTTTGTATATTTAGTTCCATACCTGCGACTCTTCTTTCCAGAAGAATTAGAACTTTTAAACTGTACACTATCGCTGCTAAAGTTCCTACAATTACCGCTAAAATAACTTGTAATAATGATAATCCTGCCATTTAAACACCTCTTTTTTTATTTAAAACTTTAAACTGTTCTTTTAAACTATTATTTTTGAATATATAAATGTTTCTTAATAAATCATCCATCTCGAACAAATAAACAAAACTTTATAAAAAAGAGATAAAATAACAAATCAAATGAAAGATTATGAATTATTATTAAAAAAAGCGCAAGAAGAATTACCAGAAAACACTTCTTCTTCAGAACGATTTAAAATTGAAAAAGTTAAAGGTCATCTTGAGGGAAGTAAAACTATACTTTCAAACCTTAAGAAAATTGCAAAAGATTTGGGTAGAAATGATACCCATTTATTAAAATATTTACTTAGAGAAACTGCAACTGCGGGGAAATATGTTGGTCCTAGGGCAATTTTTGCTGCAAAAATTGGTGCTAAAACATTTAATAAAAAAATAAAAAAATATGCTAGTGAATTTGTATTTTGTTCTGAATGTGATAAGCCAGAAACTAAACTTATTGAAGAAAAAGGAATTAGTTATCTTAAATGTCAAGCTTGTGGTACAAAAAAACCAGTAAAAAATATAAAATAAATTTTAATTTCTCAATAAAATGAATTCTAAAAAAAAATTTATGTTTAAAGAGTATAATTCTACACATGGAGTAATAATGGTAATCACTGACATAGAAATTATTGGTAAAAAATTTGAAGACGAAAAGTTACAATTAGATTTTAGTAAAAAATTTTATCAGGGTGAAAAAAAAAACGAACAAGAAATTATTGAAAAGTTAAAAAAAGGTTATATCATCAATTTGAATGGGACAAATTCTACAAATATTAAACTTAATTTGAATATTATCTCAAAAGAAAAAATTGTAACTGTCAATCAAATCCCCCATGCTCAAGCTTATTTAGGATAAAAAGTTATTGATAGAAAAAATAATCACATGAAACTTGCTAATCCAACTTGTTTGTCTTTCTCTTTACCAAAAACAACATCTAAATTATCTTTTAACATTAACATAACTTCTTTTAAATAGGGTGAAAACTCGTATTCATCAGATAATTCCATAGATAAACCAATATATTTTTTTATTGATCCTTCAGATATTGTAAAAATTATTTTTCCGACTTTACAAGTATGACACTTGTTGTCAATTGGAGGTCTCCGATATTTAGTGTTACACTTCCCACATCTAAATCCTTGCATTGAAAATTTTTTAAAATTTCCTTTAATGTCACTTAGAAAATGTTTTTGGATCACCATTCTTGCAACATCACCTGTTTGAACAGCTTTAACTTTTTTGGCAATATCCATTTGGCCCAATAATTTTTCTCTCATACTGGGTAAAATTTTGTATGCTGAGCATAATGGTCCTTTGTTAAAATTTTCTATATGGTGAGTAAATTTAAAACCTTGATATTGTTTTTTAGTATCCAAATAATCATTTAATTGAATTAATTTTCTTTTGTTTTTACCAAATTTTACATCCCATGGTGCTTTCATTTCTAAAGAAGATTCATAAAATTCTAATGGGTAACGTTCTTCCATTTCAATACCTAACACTTGATCATCAACCTCCGAAGGAAAAATTATTGGTGTTAAAACTAAAGGTGCATCCATAGTTGAACCTCTACTAGAGGGAAGGTATTGTTTTGAAAAATTAAGCAAACCATCTAATAATAACATTACTGCTGCTTCATCACCATCACAATCTCTACGTAATGCTGCGTGATACA
>CAYMTF010000117.1:2314-2552 GCA_964393295.1 uncultured Methanosarcinales archaeon
CGACCTGTTCTTGTCCCACCATGTGCAGCTGGTGCTAGACCTATAATTAAATGGCCTACTAAATCTTCTCCAGATTTAATATTATAATATGGTTCCTGACCATAGAAATTTAATAAAAGGTCATCGACATAATTTGATACTCTCTTCAAAACTTTAAATGCTGATTCTTCCAAAAAATCTTTTCCAGGTAAAATTATATCTTGAGGGAATATTTCAATAATTTGATCATCGTTAACCA
>CAYMTF010000118.1:0-2464 GCA_964393295.1 uncultured Methanosarcinales archaeon
ATTTTCCAAAACCTAATAAAAGTTTAATATGTTGCCTGATACTCTCTTCGATTATTTCTTCAGCGTCATCAACTGGACCATACCAAGTTTTTGAAACTGGTGCTTTCTCGCCTCTCCAACAAAAAGTGCATCTATTAGCACAAAACATAGAAGTAGTCATTTGACAACATTGATGACTCCTAATCCCATAAAATTTGAATTTATAACAACCGCCTTCATTACGAAGCATATTCTTGGTCCAACCACACACTTTAACTGCACTATGGTTACCAACCATACGATATTGTTGTTTTTCAAGATCCTGAACTTGTTTTTCTGAAAGCATTTTAGTATATTTCTAGTATCTATTTTTAATTGTTACTATTTTAAAGAAGATTTTATAAATTAAGTGATAAAATTTCAATTTATGACAGATTTATTAGAAATGATAATCAAAGGATTAACAGGTTCTCCAATTGAAAGAAAATATTGTGATCTGAACTTTTTATTAAATACAAGAATTGATAATGTTAAAACTTATCAAGATGGTAACAGCTTAAAAAAAGATTGTGAACCAAAAGCTGCATATATATTTTTTAAACAACAATATGTAGGAACCGCTTACCAAAACAAATTGGTAATGGGAGAACGATTTGATCAGAATAATGAAATAAAAAACTTATTTAATCAAATTGAAGAAAGGTTTTATAGTACTTATTAATTCCCTTCTGTAAAATCAAATTCTTTAGGTGTACAATATTGTTTAGCTAAACTATCCAATAATTTTGGATTTTGATTAATAACTTTCCAATATGCACCACTTGTTTTACCTAATTTTAAATCTTCAGTAGGCATTCTGACAGAATACTTATCTCCTTGAATTGAAACATCACAAGTTCCATATTTATCATCTTTAAAATATTCACATCTAATGTCTGAATTGATAGCCCTTTCAGTTCTAAGATCTTCACGGCAAGAATTATACAAATCTTCCAAATTTAAATCTTCCTCTACAGGAATTATTGATTCTTCTCTAGGTATTAAAAAATTAGAAATATTTTCAGGAGGTGTCTCTTTTTTAGGAGCCACATATCCTATCAAATTTAAACTAGCAATACTATTATTATATTTTGAAGTTTTTTTAGATTTTTTACTTAAATCTTCTCTCTTAAAGCTCATTTCTCCAACTGGTTCATTAAGTAATGCTTCTAATTCAGCATTTCTCCTTTGTTCCATAGTTGGAACAGTAGCACATCCAATAACTGAAGCAGCCATATAAGTTCCAATCAATCCATTAATTATTTTTTTAATCATTTTGTTTTATAATCTAAAAAGTAAGTTTTTCCTGGAAAAAGTAAAGATTCAAATCTTTCACTAACTAAATCTCCATTAATATCTCTTACTTGAGAACCATTTGTTTCAATCTTTCTATATTTTCTTTGATCCAATAAAGAATCATCAAAAACATTTATCATACTATTCAACTCTGTCTCTAATTTTTTGTATTCATCCATTTTTTATTAATTAAATAATTTTACTAATCTATTCTCAACATCTTCCATAGAATCAAATCTTCTTTTTGGATCATTTTCTGTTAATCTAGAAATTATATCAAAAAAATCTTCTTCAGTTCCTGAAATTGGTTCAAGAGGTAATGAGTTTCTTTCGTTATATTCAATAGCTTTCTTAACATTTTCATATGTTTCCATACCATTAGGGGTACTCTTAAATTTAAAAGGAACAGAATTAGTTCTTTCATATATCCTTTGTAATAAAGCACCAAGCATAAACTGATCCATTTCTGGTTCAAACCTTTCTAATCTAACCTGTTCAGGTGATACAAAAGAAGGTGTCCATCTCAACTCATCTCTATGGGTAGCACCAATTCTATAAGCACTATCAAAATCAAATAAAGTAACAACATCTTGATTGTAAGCCATATTTGACGGTTTCAAATCACCATGAATATAACCATAATCGTGAACTCTTTGTAAAACATTAGCTAATTGTTTACCAATATTAATAGAATCCTCTAATGAAACAGGTTCTTCAATAAACGATTCTTTATCAATATAATCAGTAACCATAACATTAGGTCTTGAAGGTAAATAATCAACAATTCCTAATAAGTAATCAGAATTAATATTTCTTAATATTTCAAATTCTAAATCTAAATTGTTCCTAAGATTTCTAGGGATTTTGGCAGCATAAAGATTGCCAGTTTGATCAAAAACTTCGTAAACCTCATTTGAACCACCTTCACCAATTTTATCTCCTAACTCGTAACCATGATTTGATAAAGCTAAAGCTGGAACTAATTCCTTAGGTTTGGACTTAAATACAGATACAACAGTTGTTTGATCATTCATCATATAGGTTGTAAAATACATTACATTTATAAATGTTTCTACTTTTTACTACTTGTTAGTGATGGTTTGTGTGTTTGTTGGACATTACAACAGATTTATAAAAGAAAGATTTAAAA
>CAYMTF010000119.1:0-2454 GCA_964393295.1 uncultured Methanosarcinales archaeon
GTGGTGCTTTACAAGCTTTACCTGGAAGAACAACTGCAGAAACTTTAGAGGTTAGGTTAGTGGAAGTATTAAACAGGGCTAGAAATAAAAGTGGTGATGCTGCAATGAGGCAGATAAGAGAAAATTCTGCATTAGTTATGGCTAGGAGTGGTGCACGTGGTAACGTGTTAAATATTGCTCAAATGACTGCGATTGTTGGTCAACAGGCTTTACGTGGTAAAAGGATTGAGAAAGGTTTTAAAGAGCCCTAATGCTAGAGGTTTTATTAGGAATAATTTCAAATCTGGTTTAAATCCAGCTGAGTTCTTTTTTGGTGCAATGACTGGGAGGGATGCTTTAATGGATACAGCTTTGAGGACTCCTAAATCAGGTTATTTATATCGTAGATTGTCTAACGCTATGCAGGATTTAAAAGTTGAATACGATGGAACTGTTAGGGATGCATCTTTAAAAATAATTCAATTTAAATATGGTGAAGACGGATTAGATGTTTCAAAAACTAAAAATGGCGAAATTGATGTGAAAGGGACCATTCAATTAGTAATGGGTGAGAAATAAAATGAATAAAGAATTTAAAACATTAATTGAGTCTTATTCTGATAAATTATCTAGGAAGGTATTATCAGATGTAGTGGAATATTTACCATCTAAAGTAACAAAAAAACAACTTAAAGAAATTTTAGATAAGCTTGTTGATATAACTGAAAAAAGTGTGATTAATCCTGGTGAGTGTGTTGGTTTAGTAAGTGCAGAAAGTATTGGGGAACCTGGTACTCAAATGACTTTAAATACTTTTCATTCTGCTGGAGTAGCTGAGATGCAGGTTACACAAGGTCTTCCGAGGATTATTGAGATCTTTGATGCTAGAAAGATAATTAAAACCCCAACTATGGAGATCTATTTGAAAGAAGAACACAATGGTCTTGAAAAAGTAAAAGATTTTGCTGTTAGAATTAAACAAACTAAACTTGGTGAATTAATTTCAGATATCTCTATAAATATTTTAGAACAGACCTTAAAAGTTTCTTTAAACAAAGAATTGTTAGAAAATTTAAACATTGAAATTGATTCATTATACAAGGTTGTTAAAACTAAATCTAAAGGATTTTCAATGAGTAAAACTGCTGAAGGATTTACTCTTGGAGCTAAAGATTCTAAAGTAGGTGAATTAAAAGCCCTTTATGATATGAAAGAAAAAGTAAAAAGCTTCAAGATCTGTGGAGTGAAAGGCATTAATCAAGTTCTTCCTGTAAAACGAGATGAAGAATACATCATTTTAACTTCTGGGACTAATCTAAAAGAGATTTTATCTCTGCCAGAGGTAGACGCATTTAGGACAACTTGTAACGATTTACATGAAATATTTTCTGTATTAGGTATTGAAGCGGTTAGACAAGCTGTGATCTCTGAGGTTAATGGAGTTATAGAATCACAAGGTTTAGATATTGATTCAAGACATATAATGCTTGTTGCAGATACTATGTGTATTAGTGGTGAATTTAAAGGAGTTACTAGGTTTGGTGTTGTTAGTGAGAAATCTTCAGTTTTAGCAAGATGTTCTTTTGAAACTCCAATAAAACATATCTCAGGTGCTGCTTTAAGTGGTGAAAGAGATTATTTGAGGTCCGTTGTTGAAAATGTAATGATTAATCAGCCAGTCCCATTAGGTACAGGATTACCTGGTTTAATCACAAAAATAAAATAAGTTTTATTAATGAACACTTAAATTAAGAAAATAAATTGAGAAATTAAAATATGGCAAAGAAAAAAGAGATTGGAAAAAAAACCCAAGAGGTAAAGGAAGTTTTAGAATCTGGTCGTGCAATAATCGGTAGGGATAAAGTTTTAACTAATCTTAAAAATGGGAAATTAGAAAAAGTGTTTTTATCAAGTAATGCTCCTCAAGAATTAAAAGATGATTTGGGATATTACTCAGATCTAGCAAAAGTAGAAGTAATTTCATTAGATCAAGATAATGAAGAATTGGGAGTTTTAGCTAAAAAGAATTACCTAATTTCAGTATTAGGGGTATCTAATTAATTTTATATTTAAAGTTACAAACAATTTTTATTTAAGATGTCAAAAAGAGTTAAGTTAGATCAGAAAGATTTTGCATATTCCTTGGTTATGGAAAAATTTTTGAGAGTTAAAGTTAAAGACAGTATTAAAGGTGAAGAAAATTTTTATTTCATTCTTTATCCAGGTGGCATTAGAAAGGTTTTTGCTAATAAAGAATCTGGGAAAAGATTATTACAAAAAGCTCAAGAACATTTTGGTATGAGGATTAGATTAGTAGAGTTTAATGATAATCCTCAACGTTTCATTCAGAATTTCATCTATCCATTAAAAGTGGAAGAGATCTCTGAAGCAGAAAATGACGAAATAATTATAAAAGATTCAGATAGAAAAACAAAAAGTTTATTAATTGGCCGGAACGCTAGAAATTTGAATGTT
>CAYMTF010000120.1:0-2417 GCA_964393295.1 uncultured Methanosarcinales archaeon
ACCATCTTTTTATCAATTAAGGCGGAAGAACAGTCACACCACCAGCTTCATCTTGGATATATGTTCCAGATTCATCCCTAACAATTTTTAAAATCAAATCGCCAGTTGAGTTATAATTCTTCATTATAGAAACTGTCCCATCCTCATTAAAATAAGTATCAGAGATTTCACCATTATTATCATCAACATGGATATGACAAAAATCTTCTTTTAGGTTATCAACACCCTTAATTAAACTAATCAATATAGTACCATTTTCACCAATGATTTCAGTTTCTGCACACCATGAATCTTTTATATTAGAAATATTTACTGAAATGTTTTCATCCTGATAAAAAAAATCTTCTTCAATAACTGGGACCTCATATACTTGAGAAAAATTTTCCTCTTGAGATATATTTGGTAAACAAGAAGTTACTGTAACAACTAGAACTAATACAGAAAATAACAACATCACTCTTCTCATTAACTAATAAGAAGTAAAAATATTATTTAAATCTATTGATTTAGGAAGTTATATAAATGTTTTTTAATTATATCCAAAAATGGAAAATTGCATATTTTGTAGAATTATTAAAGGAAATATCCCTTGTAAAGAGATCCATCAAGATGAAAACTTTTTAGCATTTCTAGATGTTAACCCATGCTCAAAAGGACACTGTTTAATTGTTCCAAAAAAACATGGAGAAGACATATTTGATTTTGAAGATGAAGAATGTGAAAAGATCATACCATTTACTAAAAAAGTAATGAAAATGATTAAAGAGAAAATTGGTTGTAATGGATTTAATGTAGGTTGGAACAATGGAAAATTTGCAGGTCAAGTAGTACCACATTTACATGTTCACATCATACCTAGGTTTGAAGGAGATAATGGTGGGAGCATGCATTCCATTATTAATAATCCTGGTGAATTGAAGGTTGAAGAAGTTTATTCACTATTTGAATAAGGAAACCTTTTTATATGAACCCTTTCCCATAATATTCATGATGGCGATGTAGCTTAGCCTGGTTATAGCGCTAGACTCATAAAGATTTGTGAGTGATGAGAGCTTATGCTTGATGACTATACTTATCTAGCGATATCTAGAGGTCGAGGGATCGAATCCCTCCATCGCCACTTCTTTTTTTAATATGGTACACACAGCTTTACCTGAAGACAAACATGTTTGTTCAAAATGTAAATCCTCTCATGTTGATGTATATGAGATGGATAGAAAATGGTTCATTGCATGTTTTGATTGTGGGTTTGAAAAAGAATATAAGATTATTCAGTGAATTCTAACAGGTATTCAATGATCATGTTATCACGTTCTCTATCATTTTCATATACTGGAAGATTATCGATAGTATAAATCTGATTAATCTCATTCTCAGGACCATTGACTCTTACCCAATCAAGATGTTCTACTGCCAAATTATTCATATCTAAACTGTGGTCATTAGTTTTTTGAACATGATCTTTATCACTTTGTAAAATTAAGAGATATTCTGTCTTGAAATCTGAAACAAAATTTAAAGCTTCACGTTCTTCCCAATAATCATTATCATCACAAGTGACTCCTTCCTCTACAGCACCACCACCTCTGCAACCTACAGAGACATATTCTTTATTAGTTGGTCCTTCCCATTCAATATAAAAGTTAACTTCTGGTTGATAACGTCCAAGCATCCCTGAAGCCATAGCAACACCATAAGAATAAGAAACCAAACCAATCTTGTCTACTTTTTCATTAAGGAACTGATATAATTCATAAAGACCATCCTGCTGAAGATAACCATTGTGATCCTCAAGTCCTTCACTATTACCTCTACCATCAGCACTAAATATTAAAACCATAAAACCTTTTGAAGCAATTTCTTCAGCTTTAGAAAATGAAGAACCTGGTTTTGAATCTTTCAAGAACATTTGAAGATCGTTTGTTCCACCGGGAACTAATATCACCCCTGAATTTATGGATATACCCTCTGGTTCAAAAATAATAGTCTCTAATTTGTTATTAGTAGAAGGATTAGTTACTAAATAATCTGTTCTTTTAATTGTCACTCCATCAACTAGATTATCTGTTACATCTTCTTCTGAGAATATAATTTCATCATTTGTAACTTCTTTTTTATTCTCTTTTGAATTTTTAGGCATAGGTTCTTTTTGATAATCACAATCATCTTGACAAATGCCGGTCTTAATCTCAGCTTGATCACAAACTCCATCACCACAAAAAGGTTGATCATTACCAGAACAAGAGATTAGGAATAAAGATAATAAAAATAATAAAATTAATATCTGTTTTTTCATTTTATCTCCAGTCATCTGGCCACCTTATAATTGAAGGACTAAAAGATTTATGGTTATCACTATCAACAAATATACCATCATCTATAACAGTTTTAAAATCTGAAGAAGACAACTCTGTTAT
>CAYMTF010000121.1:0-2396 GCA_964393295.1 uncultured Methanosarcinales archaeon
ACATTAATACAAGATGATAAGATTGAAAAGATGTATGACGATCTCCCATACCTCTCAAAAGATATAGCTAAAACTATACCTCATAAAGAAATGACTTGGAAACAAGCAGAAAAAATATTTGAGATAGAATACCTAACTCATCACCTTAAGAAGAACAAGAATATAAAACAATTGGCAATAAAAATTGAATTAAGACCTGAGACAGTATCTAGAAAATTGAAAAAGTTAAATATTAAAAAATAAAAAGATTATTCTTCTTTAGAATCTTTACTAACAAACTCTGTGTATTGACTTTTACCACAAGTTTTTCTATTTTTATGATTAGCTAAAAAATCTCCTGGAGACTTTGGCGAAAAATTATTTTTTCGAATAATCTCATCTCCTTTAACCTCATAAAGAGTATAAAGTTTTCTAGTCCTTTTAACTTTCTCAGCGTTACCCTTTTTATCTTTTTTATCTCCTTTATTTGCCATTTTAATCCCTCAATTATTATTCAGAAGCAGGTGCTTCTACTTTTTCTTCAACAACCTTCTCCTCAGAAACTGGTGCTTCTACTTTTTCTTCAACAGCTTTTTCCTCAGAAACTGGTGCTTCTACTTTTTCTTCAACAGCTTTTTCCTCTGCTTTTTTCTTCTCTTCTTCTTTTTTAGAAGCTTCTTCTTCAGCACGTTTTTTAGTTAATTCAGATTCAACCTTACGCAAATGTTTAGTAGACATTTCATATTTATTCTTTGCCTCAGTAGTTTTATAAGTAACTGCAGAGAATATAGCCCTCTTCTCAGAAAATTTAGTATAAATATTTTTTATTACTATTAATTCTTCTTTAACCTTTAAATCCTTAGCTAAAGTTTTAATCAAATCTACGTTACTCGGAGTAACTGCATCAAATACAATCTCACCACTTAATTCTACCCTACTTAATAACTTATTTTCTTCTTTATTTTTAATTGTAACTTTCATTTTAATTCCCTACTTAACTTTAATGGCATATTCGCCTTTATTCTCAATACCTATCTCTTTTGCAATCATAGACTTATCACTATCTTTTACATAAATTCTTCCTTGCCAATTATCTGAAAAAGAATTACCATTGCAAATTGGACATTTATTTCCTTCTACGAATATTTTACATTTTTTACATGCTTTTTTCTTTGCCATTATTGATTACCTTTAGATTTCTCTTTTAACCATTCAACTTTACCAAGGCCTTCTTGCCTCATAGTAAGTCCTATCTTTGGGTTCCTTAAGTCTTTATAACTTACAGCAATGATTCTTGCGATACATCTATCCCCAACCTTCAAAGTTTGACCAGTTTTCTTACCTTGTAAAACTTTCTCTTTACTAAATGATACAAAATCATCCATACTTTGTGATATATGAACCATACCTTCTGCCCCACCCAAATCAATGAACGCACCAAAATCAGTCATATCTCTTATTTTACCATAAACTAATTCATTTAATTCTGGTTTGAAAGTTAACAAGCTGAATTCTGTCTCATAAAAACCTGCTCCATCACCTGGAACAATTGTACCTTCCCTAATCTCATTAATTTCAATAACATTTACTACAAAACCTAGCTTTTTAGAAACAAAATTTTCATAAGTATCTTTAATATTCTTTAATACTGCGGCTTCTTTAGAATCACCAAACATACTAGGTGGTACCCTAATGTAATCTTTTACTTTTACTTTATAAAACATTTTTTATTTTTTCCTCCGACTTTAAGATTATTCATCTCTGGACCTTATTTTTTGCAAGTTAGGCCCAAACTTGTATTAATTTAATAATAAAGGTAAATTCAGTTGAATCATTTATAAACCTTTTGATTGGATTAATAGTACTAATGTCTATTAATCATAAATTTATAAAGGTCAAGATTAAATCAGATGATCTATCAAGATATGATTTATTGAAAACTTTTTATATTCAGATAGGTTATTACAATGGTAATGAACAAAATAAATTTACTAAAAGAGAAATATTCTAATTGTCAATTATGTCCAGAACTATCTAAATCAAGATCACAAGTAGTATTTGGGACCGGAGATGAAAAAGCAGAAATATTGATCATTGGTGAAGCACCAGGTGCAAAAGAAGATCAATTAGGGATACCTTTCTGTGGCGCTTCAGGGAAAATACTTGAGGGATTATTAGAAAGTATTAACCTAACTAGAAATGATGTGTTCATTAGCAATACAATATTATGTAGGCCAGAAAAAAATAGAAATCCAAAATCTCAAGAGATAAAAAACTGTAATAATAGGTTGAATAATTTAATTGAAGCAATTAATCCAACAGTAATTGTTACTGTAGGAAATTTTGCAACTAAAACAATAATTGGAAAAAGTGAAATTACAAAAATTAGAGGACAAATATTTAAACTTAAAAATAAA
>CAYMTF010000122.1:0-2389 GCA_964393295.1 uncultured Methanosarcinales archaeon
ATACTTTTGGTGATCTTGAAACTGATATCATTTGTTTTACTGGGCAAAGTTCATTAAGTTATCACTTGAATAATCAAGCATATCATTACTGTCAAGATAAAGGTATGATCTAATTTATTTATAATCAGAATTATTAAAATTAAAGGGAATTAATTGATGAAAAAAAAAAAGAGGCTTAAAAAAACAGTAAGAAAAGAATTAGTTGTTTTTCACATTTTATTAATCTTAACTGTTTTTCTCGGGACATTAAATATAGCACAAGCTAAAGGTTATTTTATCCCTGAGGTTTCTACTGACATTAAAGAGGATATATTTACTCAAGTGAAAACAATTAGTCTTCAAGAGATGTCTATAGAAGAGAAAGTGGCTCAGATGATTCTCGTTCATGGTGGAGCACATAATAAAGCTGTTTGGAAAAAGATGCAAATAGGAGGGATTCATTTTTTTGCAATGGAATCAGAACAGTTATATGTGGATATAATCTCTGATTTTCAGGATAATATGAGTATTCCCTTTTTCGTTACTGTAGATTTAGAAGGTTGTTTAAATCCTTTTGCAAATTTCAAAGAATTTACACCTAATGAAGAGATTAGTTCTATAAATGAAGCAAGTATAAAAGGGGAAGAGGAAGCAGAATTTTTATCTAGTATAGGGGTTACTGTTAATCTTGCTCCAGTAGTTGATCTAGATGATACAATTTGGTTATGTCGTTCTTTTCCTGGAGATGACAAGGATATTGCAGAACTTTCTTCTGCTTATATTTCTTCATTACAGGAACGGGGGGTTAGTGCCACTGCTAAACATTATCCTGGTAAAACATTGGTAGTCAATGACCCTCATAAAAGTTTAGTAGCTGCAGAAATAAATTCAGAAGACATTTATCCTTATAATTATTTAATCTCCAAAGAAAATGCTGTTGATTTAGTTATGGTTAGTCATATAATTACTTCTGGCGAGGTAGATTCAAATCATGTTCCTTCTTCAGTTTCTTTCGAAGCCATAGATTCATTAAAAAGAACTTATGATGGTCTAATTATCTCTGATGATACAATGATGTTAGGTTTATTAGATTTTTATGATGGTGATATTGACCAATTGTATTTAGATTTAGTTATTGCTGGACAAGATATCTTAATGAATTTTAATGAAGATCCTAATGAGATTCACAACATGATAACTGTGATTAGTGAAGCTGTCATAGAAGGAGTTATAACAGAAGAACGAATTGATCATTCTGTTAAAAAGATTTTAGAATTAAAAGGGTTTGAAGTTGTTGAATAATTTGATTTAAAAAATGATCATTCTGTGATCCCTATATTTTTTTGTTTCTAAAGTGAGGAACGCTTGTTCCATTAACTCTTCTGGGATCGAAAATGCACCAAAATGAGGATCTACAATATCAAAACATTGATTTTTATAACTTTTAACAACAATGTAATTAGAGGTATTTCTTTTTTCATTTCTGATGGGCTTAGAATTAATCCTTAATAATATTAATTTCTTATTCTCTAATTCATTTTTAACATCATTTAATGTAATATCCCCTATTATGATGTTAACATTATTATTTTTAGCTTTTTCAAGATGCATTTTAGCGCAATAAGCTGCATTATCAATGTCTTCTTTTGTATATCTGTAAAATCTATAGTCAGGGAAATCATATCCTTCTTTTTCAACCATCACTTTTGGACTAAGCCCTAATCGTTTAGCATAATCTGCCAAAGCAAAAATTGAAGATGCTCTTGTTGGCAAAATTGCGGTTTTGATCCAGATTTCAAACTCATTTTCCTTATTAAGTTCAAATTCTGGTTTTAAGTGATTTAGGATTATCAATAGGGAAGAAGCCGCAGTGGTGAATGGGGTGGTTTGAAAGTATGGTTTCATAGTTTTAATTCACTTGGGATAGATTTTATTTTCCTGATGTTTTTTATATCCTCAAAACTAATTTTTCCTATCAATAGTCTGTTTAGATTCTTGAAGTTATAAATATTTCTTAGGTTGTATCTAGCTACTTTGAAAAATCCTCTGAAATAAATCAAATCCTTTGTATAAGCTCCTTTATTTTTATAGGTCCCTCTTTTAGCTCTTAGGGTATATGTTAATGCTAAATGTTGATCTTTTGTAATCTTGCAGAGTTTATTGTAAGTATCATAAAATGAGTTATTCAATGCCAGGTAAATTGCACATATCTTTATTGATGGCAACACCAAAACATCTATTATTTTACCAGATTCTAATTCCTTGTAAGTTGCTAAACCCTCCTCCAGAAGATCATATCCTTTTGTCCCTTGAGAAAATATTTTTAGATTATTTCTTCCGTTTTCATATCTTTTAGCGTGTACTGACAATTCATGGAAAAGCAATCTTCTAAGCTGTTTATTTGTGAACT
>CAYMTF010000123.1:0-2316 GCA_964393295.1 uncultured Methanosarcinales archaeon
CCTAATGATTTTTTGTGAGAGATAATTTCTTTGATTCTCTGAGCTTTCTCATTAGTCAAATCATGGCTATCTGTCCAATGTATAAGTCTTAATTCAGTCATATTACCTCTAAAATAGGGCTAGTATATAAACTTTTCGTAAATTAACCACTTAAAGGTGACAACAACCCAAAACACCTAAAAACAGCTTTAAATAAAAGAAAAATCATTAAAAATAAATTAAATTATAAAAGAATATGTGAACAATTATTCAATTTGAATTTTTTGTCCTAAAGACTGTCCTGGTAATCCTTTTTCTGAGAAGATTGCTCTAACATTACCATTTCTACCATGTAAAGCTGAGACTTCACCTTTAATGATTTTACCTGCTGGAGATGTCCAAGTTACAGTTTTTCCAATAGACTTTTTAGCTTCTTCTGCTGAATCTGCTACTTTTAAAATCATTTGTTTATTATTAACATGATGACGTCCTTGTCTAAAGTGCATAATAATTGCTTCCATATATGTCCAATTTTATAACTTATTTATAAACATTTTTGTTTTTGTGTGAATATTCCAATAACTCTCCTGGACCATAATTATTAAATATACTTTGTTTATTTTTTTATTGATGTCAATAGATCAAATTAGAGGTCAAATTATTTCTGGTGATTTTAGTAGAGTAATGATGCGTGTTAAAAATAATGTTAGTATTGAATTAGGGGAATTGTTGGTTATAGAATCTGAAAACAATGAAAAGTTTATTTTACAAGTTTTTGATTTGATGTATTCATCACAAATAAGTCAACAGAATTTAGAAATGGTCTCTGGTATAAATTTAGAAGAACATAACTCTTTTCAGATAATGGATTCTCAATTAAGAAATTATCAATTGGCTATGTTAAAACCAATTTTAAGAGTTAGTATTAATGATTCAACTGGGAATAATTGTAAACAGTTACCTCCTTTTTTTTCAAAAGTAAGATCTATTCAAAAAGAGGATCTTAATTTTATAACTAAACCAAAAAATCCATTTTACTTAGGTGATTTGCGAAGTGGGAGTAAAAAACTTGATCTTAAGATTTTTCTTTCAGGCAGAGATGTTTTTAGCCACCATGTATTAATACCAGCTTCAACGGGGAAAGGTAAGAGTAATCTTATGTCTACAATATTATGGGATTGTTTGGATAAAGATTTTGTAGGACAGTTAGTTTTAGATCCTCATGATGAATATTATGGCCGAACAGGTTTAGGGTTAAAGGATCATCCTAAAAAAGATAAATTGGTTTATTATACCCCCAGAAGTCCACCTCCTGGTGCTAAGACTCTCAAAGTTAATTTAGCAAATTTGAGACCTGAACATTTTAATGGTGCAATTCATCTAAGTGATCCTCAACGTCAAAGTTTAAATGCTTATTTCCGTGTTTTTAAAAGAGAATGGATTAAAGCAATTTTGGAAGAACGAAGAATCGAAGGGGTACGTTTCCATGAAGATACGATTGCAGTTGTTAAAAGAAAACTGATTTCATTATTAAACTTGGATTTGGTTGATGGTCAATTTTCTTGTAATGGTATTTTTGATGAATTTGCAGGTGAAAACACTATAAAAGAAATTTGTCAAGAATTGGAACAGGGAAAAACTGTAATTATCGATACTAGCTATTTTTCAGGAGCTTTAGAGATTATGGTTGGTAGTATGGTTACTACAGAGATATTTAAACTTTACAAGATTTATCTTAAACAAGGATTTTTAAAACAAAAACCAGTAGTGAGTATTGTAATTGAAGAAGCTCCACGAGTATTAGGTAAGAAAGTTTTAGAGCAAGGAAGTAACATTTTTGAAACCATTGCTAGAGAGGGTAGGAAATTCCAAGTAGGTTTAATTGCTATAACTCAATTACCAAGTGAGATCCCCAAAAATATTTTAGCAAATATGAATACAAAGATTATTTTAGGTATTGAGATGGGTTCAGAACGGCAAGCAGTTATTGAGTCCTCTGCACAAGACCTCAGTAAAGATAACCGTAATATTGCTAGTTTAGATAAAGGTGAAGCATTAGTTACTAGTACTTTTACAAGATTTGCTGTTCCGATAAAAATTCCTTTTTTCCCAGAATTTGTTAAAGAAAGAATTTTGAAAGATAGAACCAAACTTCAATCAGTTAATAGTTATCCAGGGATTGGGTTATAAAAATATTTTAAGCTGCTTTCAAGATTTCACTAAATATCTTTCTTCCTTCATAACTAACAGACCTAATTCTTTTTTCTTTAATTGGCAACCTATAAAGGTTTAATTCTTTAACTGGCGGGTCTTTTCTCCAAGGAGAATATTCTCGTT
>CAYMTF010000124.1:0-2296 GCA_964393295.1 uncultured Methanosarcinales archaeon
TATGTAGAGGAAGTCTCCATACCTTTTCATTTACATTTTCGCTGGCTTTAAAAATATTTTTTGATAATTCGTCATTATTTGAAAATAAACCTGCATATTCTTCACCTAAACTAACTATTATTGCACCTGTCAAAGTAGCAAGATCAATAATCCTATTAGGTTTCAATTTCTTCTCAGTATAAGCCAATGCATCTGCTAACACCATCCTTCCTTCAGCATCAGTATTCCCAATCTCTACAGTTTTACCGTTATACATCTTAATGACATCATCAGGTCGGTAAGCTAACCCACCAGGCATATTTTCTGCAGAAGCTACAACACCAAAAACTCGTTTATTAATCTTCATCTCTGAAGCAGCTTTCACTGCACCTAATACTGCTGCTGCTCCCGCCATATCAGATTTCATAGTTTCCATGTAAGCTCCAGGTTTAATATTTAATCCCCCAGAATCAAAAGTTATACCCTTGCCAACAAAAGCAACAGAGTCTTTCGCTTTAGGATTATAATCAAGAATAATTAATCTTGGTTCATTTGCACTAGCTTTCCCAACAGCCAGGATACCATTAAATTTACCTTTGATTAAATCACTTTTATTAAAAACTGTCACCTTCAAATTTGAAGACCTTAATTTTCTAGCTTCTTTAGCTAAATATTCTGGATTCACTAGGTTAGGTGGGTGATTAACTAAATCTCTAGTATAACAAGTTGCATTTGCAACTATTTCTGCATTTTTAATTTCAGTATTAAAATTAACTTTGTCCTTAGTAACGAAAGTACAAGTTTTAACCTTCTTAGCATCTTCCTTTTTTTCTTTATAATAATCAAAAGAATAATCTGTTAAAATTGTTGATTCAGTTGCTACAAAAATATTCCTTGACAATGAACCATTAGCTTCTGATGGTAATAGAGAGTAATAATTTTCAAATTTTAAACTTTTAACTCTCTTATGAGATTCTGCTACTGCTCGTCTAAAATTTTCTTCTGATAACTCTTTCTTTTTACCCATACCAAACAACAGAATTGAATTTGAAAACAACCTTGATTCTAAAAATTTACCAGAAAATTGCTTATTTTTGATCAAATCTTTAAACAATTTTATTGATTCTTTGTTTAACTGTTCAATGTATTGGTTCTTTTTTTCATTTTCAAACACCGGGATGATCAAAAGTTCATAATTTATTTTTTTTCCAGAATCTAATTTAAATTTCATAAAAATAAAAAAAATAAAGAAGTATTTAAAAGTTATTATTCCTTCGCATTGCCACAAACCCACCAACAACAGTCAATAATAATAATGCGATTGCATAATCACTAAATTCTGGCACTGCCCCACCTTCAATCTGACAAATCGAAGAACATCCATCTCCACTAACAAGATTACCGTCATCACAGGTTTCATTACCTTCAACTATACCGTTCCCACAAGTTCCACCACCTAAACCAGAATGTTGTAACCCAGAAACACTAAAAAAACCACTAGAAAGATCACAAGTCAATCCATCCCTTGTTAATCCACTTACACATTCTGCTCTTGTGAAAAAAGTTTCACTTACTCCATCACAACCTATAGACATCTCAGAAATGTCAGTCAACTCTTTATTAGCTGCACAAACAGTAGTATAAGAAGCATCTTCTAGATATAAGGTATGGAGCGCAGTAGAACCAGTACTATCAAAATTTTTGATAATCACATAACCATTGCCTTTATCAAAACCTAAATTACTTACATCAAAATTGCCATCCATTCCAAAATCATGATTTATTTCAAAAACTTTATCATTTCCATCTTTAAATTCAATAAATGCAGGACCTGGTAAAACGTCTACTAAAGGGCCATGTGGCTCCCCTGCTATAGTTAATCCAAAATTTTGAGAATCTATACCATCCAAATTTATGTCATCAATATCACCAATAGTTGAACCAGTGGGAGTCAAAGGTGCCGCACTAAGAGTTACTGGAACTCTCAAAGTAATAGACCTTATATCAGTTTCTCCTTGAAGATTATTACCATCGACTCCAAAAATTTGATAAGTATATGTTGTCTGAGGGTGATTTTGTAAACCTGTAACCCACAACTTAGCTAATTTCCCTCCAACTTTTAATGACAATTCATGATCAACAAAAGAGTTATCTCCTATATTTGTTAACCTAACAACCATTTTTCCTCCTGATGAAAGATCCCAATCAGAACTAGCTTCAAACAATATAGAATCCCTAAATAAAGTTGCACCATCTGGTGGCATGTTTAAACCAAAAGTCATTGTCGGAGATAAAGCATTTTCAGCATTAATTCTTG
>CAYMTF010000125.1:0-2282 GCA_964393295.1 uncultured Methanosarcinales archaeon
TGTTGCGGCAACAATAAAATAAGCGGCAGAAGAAAAATCTCCTGGTACAATAATAGCTGTAGCAGATGGAACCGTTAGAGCTATTATAACAGAGTGGTTATCTTGTAGCCAAGGGTGGGGGATTACAGGAGGTGTTTCACAACCAACATCAGCAATATTAGTCTATCACCCTAGTTTAGGAAAAACAATAAATTATGGTGAAATTGATGGAGATAAAACTTCTGTATCAGTTGGACAAAGCATTGTTAAAGGGCAAAAGATAGGAGTTGCAAGTTATTGTGGGATGTTACATTTTGAGTTATATGATGGAAGTTTAACCAGGACACATCAGTGGCATCCTCCAACTGGTAGTTCTTCAACAGGCACAAATAGGTGTGCATCAGAATATTTGAGTACTAAACCAGATGAGCTATTAGATCCAAATAATTTTATAGCAGGGATTAGTTCTAATTTTTGTGCTGAGGTTATTCCAAATTAAACTTTTATAAGGTGATATAAATGTATGGATCAAATAAAAAAGGTAATTTGTCAATTAATAAATTAATATTAATATTTTTGATTATAATTGTAATTTTAGTTCCATCATTAATATTCTTTAATAAAGAAGATACTTTTTTAATTAAAGATCATAAATTATGTAGCCAAATAGATGAGACATTAGATTGTCTTTATGAAACTTCTAGTTATGAGGTTGATTCAAATATTGTGTCCTTAATAGAAATTGAGATGTCTCCTTTAAAAGAGGAATTGGTTTTAGAGATAGATTATATTTTAACAAATAGTCTTGAGGAGATTGTCTTAGAAGATAATGAAATTTATGATTTCTATAGCCAGGGTTTAAGTGTTGGTGAGGATTATAAAAAAGTTAAGATAATCAAGTCATTAGATTTTTTTGATGATAGGGTTCCAGGTGTTTATTTTTTAGAAGTCCAAATAAGAAGTGATTTGAAAGAGAAAAATCTTTCTTTCTCAAGTTCTTTTCAATTAGAACCAGAATTTTTTCCAGAAGCATTTGAAGATTGAGTGTTATTAATATGATAAGAATAAAATTAAAATTATTATTATTATTTCTGTTCGTAATAGCTTTGAGTAGTTCAGTTTTTGGGTCTGATTTAAAATTTGCAGTTATTGGTGATTATGGAAATGCTGGTTCTAATGCAGAAGCCGTGTCTAATTTAGTGAAGAGTTGGGAACCGGGTTTAGATTTTATAATGACATTAGGTGATAATAGTTATTTAGGTTCTGGTTGTGGTGGTGAGGATTATGATCGTTCGGTAGGTTCATATTATCAAAGTTATGTAGATGCACGAAAGTTTTGGCCTTCTTTAGGTAATCACGATCATTGCGTTAGTAGTTTAGAAGGTTATAGGAATTATTTTAGTTATTTACCAGATGATTCTGGAAGTATTGAATATTATAAAAAATCTTTTGGTTTGGTAGATATTTTTGCAATAGATTCTCAGAATGGTAAGAAGACTAGTTCTAGAAGGGGAAGTACATATGATGTTCAACATTCTTGGATTCAACAAAGTTTAAGTTCTTCACAAGCTAAACATAAGATTGTTTTTTTTCATCATTCACCTTACACCTTAGGGGGTCATAGTGAAACAACGGGGATGCAGAAAGAAAGGTGGGATTTTGCAGGGATGGGAGCAACTGCCGTAATGTATGGCCATGATCATAATTATCAACGTTTTACAATAGACGGTATTCCTTATATACTTAATGGTTTTGGTGGAGCTGGAACATATAATTTTGAAAGAACTACTTCTGCTGGATACACTCCTGAGAAAAAGTATTCAGATAAGCATGGTGCAATGTTAGTTACTGTTAATGATGCTCAAATAAATTATAAATTTTATAATAAGGATGGAGAGTTAATAGATGATTATACCCAGAATGTGGTTACTAATCCATCTAGGGGCTCAGGTTCGCAAACATCTACTAATCCATTAACTTCAAGCACATCTCCTCATATGCCTTGTAGTTCAACTACCAAGTGTGAAGAATTGCATAAAGTATGGAGTAAAATTGGTCCAATGATGGGTAAAAATAATTTTTGGAAACCTAGCGGTAAATTTGTTGGGGGTTGGGTTACTAATTTTGATCAATTAGGGTTTCAGACTCCTGCAGTTCAACCTTCGCCAACTCCTTCGCCAACTCCTTCACCAACACCACAAGGTTTGTGTTTCCCAGTTTTACAAAATAGTTTCGCTAGAGACACTAATAATTGGGGGGATGATAGGGAACAAGGGGCAAGATGTCATGCAGGGAGAGATCTT
>CAYMTF010000126.1:0-2233 GCA_964393295.1 uncultured Methanosarcinales archaeon
TGCAAAATTTTTACAACGTGCGAATAAGTACAATCAATTTGTTTAGCCAAAACTGAAGCGTATATGTTAGAAGACGCGTTCTTCAATTCTACCAGCATCATAGCTGGTTTCTCTCTAAAAAATACTTCGAAAATAGGTTTGTTATTCATAGTTTTTTCCACCCCGGATGTCTATTTTTAATAAACAATCACAAGAAATCCAATTTAGAATGTACTCTCTTTTCAGGATCACTTGTTCAATTCAATCCCACCTATCAACCAGGTAAGATACTTCAATATGGTGTATATAAAGGTTTATAGTTTCCATCCACCATATTACAGTATTAATATTCAGCAGTGGTAGATTATTTAAAACTTCCGTTTGGAAAATATATGTTTTAGTATATTGATGTCTTTTTCAATTTTTCCAAAAATTATAAAAATGATTCAATTTAAAAATCAAGTTATGGTTAAAAATGTTAATTCTAATTTGACTAATGATTCTCAACCTAGTAATTACCAAGATGATTTAGAAGAATTTGAGTACAAATTAGACCAATTAAATGATCCATTAGAAAAGAAAGAACCATACGATTATAATAAAATATTGTTCCCATATGAAGAGATTAGACTTGGTCAAAATTCTTTGATTGATGATGTTAAAGAATTAATTAAGAATGAAAATACTCTTATTGCTCATGCCCCTACCGGTTTAGGTAAGACCGTTAGTGCACTTTCTGTTTTAATACCTTATGCTTTAGAAAACAAAAAAAAGGTATTTTTTCTTACTAATAGACATACTCAACATAAAATTGCTGTCGACACTTTAAAAGAGATTAAAAAAATTTTTGGAGAAAAGATTGTATGTATTGATTTGATTGGAAAGAAAGGGATGTGTAATCAAGAGGTTGCAGGGTTATTTGGTTCAGAATTTAATGAATATTGTAAAACTATTGTTAATAAAGGTGAATGTGAGTACTATAATAATGTGTATAAACAAAAAAAAGAACTTTCTACAGAAGCTAAGTTTAAATTAATAAAACTCAATCAAGACAGTCCATTAGGTAATGAAGAATTTCAAAACTCTTGTCGTGATGGCAATTTTTGTTCTTATGAGATGGCATTATCAATGTCAAAGAATGCTAATGTTTTAATCGGAGATTATAATTATATTTTTAATTCTATAGTTAGTGGAGTAATTTTACAGAAGTTAGGTGTTAGCATTGAGGATATTATTCTTGTTGTTGATGAAGGGCATAATTTGCCTAATAGGATTACTAGCATGTTAAGCTCAAATTTGACTTCTAACATGTTAAAAAACTCACTCCAGGAAGCAAAAAAGTTTGGATATGATGATGTAGGAATTAATTTAGAGAATTTAAATCAAATTTTAATCAAGTTAGGTTCTTTCCATGAAATGAATGATTTTAATAACTCTGTTAATACATTTAAATCGAAAGAGAAAATAATAACTAAAGATCAACTTATTTCAGAGATAAAAAAAGTTGTAGATTACGATTATTTATTGGATGAATTATCTAATGCTGCAGAAGAAGTTAGGAAAAAACAAAAGAAAAGTTTTATTGGTGGAGTTGTAACCTTTTTAGAATCTTGGTTAGGTACAGATGACGGTTTTATTCGTTTTGTTTCTGAACAGGAGGGTAGATTTGGTAAATATTTATCCTTGCAATATGCTTGTTTAGACCCTAGTGTGATTAGTTCTTCAATTTTTAGGGATGTTCATTCTGCAATATTAATGAGTGGGACTTTAGAACCAACTGGTATGTATAAAAATTTATTAGGTATAAAAGATTGTGTTGAGAAAATTTATCCTTCCCCATTTCCTTTAGAGAATAGATTAAGTTTGGTTATTCCTGAGACTAGTACTAAATTTAATCTTCGTGGAGAAAAGATGTTTATATCCATTGCGAATCATTGTGCTAAAATAATCACTCAAGTTCCAGGAAATATTGCTTTATTCTTCCCCTCTTATAACCTAAGGGATAAAATCTCTTATCATTTAGAAAGAGAGATATCTAAAAAGAAGATCTTTTGGGAAAAACAGGAGATGAATAAGAAAGAGAAAGAGGATCTTTTATCAGATTTCAAAAAAAATTCCTTTCCTGGATCTGTACTTTTGGGTGTTACTGGTGCTAATTTTGCAGAAGGTATTGATTTCCCTGGTGATTTATTGAAAGCAGTTGTAGTTATCGGGTTACCGCTTGGTAGGCCAGATTTGAAAACAAGAGAAATGA
>CAYMTF010000127.1:0-1022 GCA_964393295.1 uncultured Methanosarcinales archaeon
TGTTAAGAAAAGTGGGAGAGAATAATTGATCCATTCTTTTAATTTATATTCCTTATCACTTTTCTTAAAAGTTACTTTAGTATAATAAATAATCAAGTCATATATAAATGAGATCAGTATGGATGTTACTAATGTAATAATTATCCAAATCACACCTAAATTTAAAGTCTGAATTAAAATTATTCCTATTATCAGAACTATATTCTCAATAAAATTATAATTAAATGTAGGGTGAAAATATAACCTTTTTGAGATAAATATTTTCCTGAATATGTTACTAAATATTTTAAAAGGTAAAATTATTGAAATTAATTTAAAATATATTGATCCGTTTGTAAGATTAAAAAAATTACTTAATGTATCTGCAGATAAGAATAATAAGATTGAAGTAATTATAGCAAATGTTGTTGGTATTTTAAATATAAAATCCAGATATCCATTTAATAGTCCTAATTTATTACTGTGTTCATAATATGGGATATATCTTCTAATACCTTGTGGTATCCCAATAGTAATAAATATTAATAAAAAAGAGATTATGGTTTCTATTAATATGAAAGTCCCATATTGTGTAGGGTTGTAATGTCTTGCTGCAAATAATTTGAAAAAGAATAGAAATATGAACCCAACTATTCCCCAAAGAAATATCAGTGATGATCCTAAAAAAAATTCTTTAATTATTCCATCCCTTTTATTCATCTTTAAAATTTTAAAACATCATTTATGGTATTTAGACAATCATGCTTAACTGCCAAAATTTTTAAATCTACATCTTCGCAATTTCTAACCCCAAATTCTTTTAGAATTATATCTTCAGTTAAAAGTGGATCGTGACCATAAACATCCACCCCATAATTTTTCAATTCATCTATCAAATTTTTTATTCTACTATTCCTATAATCAGAAACATTTGGTTTAAAGGTTAACCCTATGATTAACACTTTTGCACATTTGATCTTAATATCCATCTCAATTAGTCTCTTAATTATTTTATCAGCATAAACTTTGTGCATGTTATCATT
>CAYMTF010000127.1:1032-2207 GCA_964393295.1 uncultured Methanosarcinales archaeon
ACGGCCAGCTAAAATCACCTCTGGATTATAACCAACTTGTTCTGCTTTATAAGTTAAATAATATGGATCAACACCAATACAATGCCCTCCAACAAGTCCAGGGTGATATTTATGGAAATTCCATTTTGTTCCTGCAGCTTCAAGTACTGAATTAGTATTAATCCTTAATTTATCAAAAATTATTGATAATTCGTTCATCAAAGCAATGTTAAGATCTCTTTGAATATTTTCAATAACTTTGGCAGCTTCAGCTACTTTAATGGAAGGTGATTTGTGAACTTTAGTGATCTTACCATAAACAGAACTAATTATGTCCAAACTTTCTTTATCAATCCCTGAAACAATTTTGGTAATTTTATCAATGGTATGTGTTTTATCACCTGGATTTATTCTCTCTGGGCTATATCCTATTTTAAAATCTGCTAAACATCTCATCCTAGATTTTTCTTCCAATATTGGTAAACAAACCTCCTCAGTAACTCCAGGATAAACTGTACTCTCATAAACAACAATACTTTCTTTGGATAAATAAGCTCCAACCATCTCAGAAGCATTCCTTAAACAGGTTAAATCTGGCTTGTTAGCATTATCAATAGGTGTAGGGACACAGATTATAATAAAATTACAATCACTAATTTTTTTTTTATCAGAAGTTATTTTAATTGAAGATTCTTTTAATTTTTTCTCACTGATTTCATCAGAGGGATCAATACCGTTCAATAAATAACTAACTTTTTGTTCATTAATCTCAAAACCAGTAACATCAAAATGATTACTTAATTCTAATGCTAAAGGTAATCCTACATACCCTAAACCTACAACACAAATTTTAGTTCCCATTATATTTCTTGTACCAATCTATAAACATACTAATCCCATCTTCAATCCCAACCTTAGGTTCCCAACCTAAAATTTTACGAGTATGTTCAATGTCTGCATAAGTAGTATGAACATCTCCTTTTTGCATTGGTAAAAATTTTTTTTTGCTTTTAAGACCCAACTTTTTTTCAATACATTCAATGAAATACATTAATTTAGTAATATTATTATTACCTAAATTTAGGATATCATAACCAGATACCCTATCCAATGAACGAATTACGCCATCAACAATATCATCTACATAAGTAAAGTCTCTAGCATGATCTCCGTTATTGTAAACATCAATCTCTTCA
>CAYMTF010000128.1:0-2182 GCA_964393295.1 uncultured Methanosarcinales archaeon
GGAGATTTAGATGATATTATTAAATTTGTACCTTCAGGTGGTGGAGATTTGAAGGTTAAGAGGAAGAAGAAGTGAATTCTTTTTTATCTAACAGTTTGATTAGTTTTAAATAGTCATTTTGTTTTCTTGTTGTTATGTATTCAAAAGAAAAATCTTTTCTAATAGCTTTATTATCTATTGTTTTTATAACTTTTTTAAGTTTAAATACTAATCACGATTTTAATGATGCAAATATTAATTTAATCGGTCAAGCTTTTTCTTCAGAGGTCTCTTCATCTAAATATGAATCAAGTTATTATTTTGATGATTTTATTGTTAAAGATGATACCTCATATAATTTTGGGGACCTATGTAAATTGGATAATGACCTTAAATCTTTTCTTGATGAGAATCTGGATGAGGTTTTAGAAGACATTAAAGATACTACTACTAAATCTTTAAGGTATAAGAAACAGACTGCAATTTATACTCTCGCAGCATCGACAAATTCAATTCTTGATGCTAGTTTGAGGTGCGATGACTATGAATTGATGGAAAAGATAATGGAAATTTATAATCTAGCATTAGGATCGCTTGTAAGTACTGATTATTATTTTGTCCCAGGGTTACCACACTCTTATTACGAAGTTAATGCCCGTAAAAAACTTTCTTCTTCAGCTAATATGTGGTTATATGACTTTGATGACAAGATCATAAAACCAGGGAAGGATTTTGGAGATAATGTAACTCTCCCTAGGGAACATGTTGGTGGTAGTGCAAAATTAATATATGAAGTTTCTAGGATATTAAATGAAATATCTGAGATACCAAATTTCAAAAGGACAGAAAGTATGAATCAGTTTGTTGAGGATTGGTGGGATGTTGTTATTGAAGATCATTATAATCGTTGGTTTTTTTTAGATGTTGGAGAATTTAGGGCCATTAGTGGGGAAAAATGTCAATCTGTTCAAGAGAGATATAACCTTTTTGAATATTTTGAGAAGATTTATTCCAATTCTTTTAATGATAATCCTTCTTATTGTAACACCTTAAGGGATTATGATTTTATTTATGTTAGTGGTATCATTGAAGCTATGACTGCAAATATAAAAGATCCTGTTTCTTTTCCATTAGAAGACGAATTAAGTGATTCTTTTTATGATTTCATCTCATTATCTTTAAAATTGATTGATAGTAAAATTTATGAATCTGATATTAAATCTCGTGATGGTTTAATTGTATCTGGTATTGAATGGGATCCAGGAGCACTTATTGATATGAGTGATTATTGTTATGGTAATGATGAATCTATTTCTTTACCTGTTGTAGCTCCTAGTAACCCTTGTAGAGATCCTAACAAAGCAATTGAAGTTGGGCCAGATTTCAACCATTTTAAAAGTTATTATAACTTGTTAGAATCGATAAATAATAATCAAGAATACTTTTCCTCAAGTGATTATTTTTATTCATTTAACTCTGATAATAAATTGAGATCACTTAGTAATCAGGTATCAGAGATTGTGTTTAATGGTGACTTTATCTCTCCTCTTTTCTCTAATTATTTAGATGGTTCTAATGGGTGGTATAGGGTTAGTACTACTGAAAAAGTAAGAGGCTATTGTCCTAGTTGTAGATCTGACAGTTATTATAATGGTGGTTGGGCAAAATTGTCATATTATAATGAAGATCTAGAAGGATTAAATACAAGGTTAATTGATATGTTAAAAATTGCTTATGTTTTAGATGATTCATACTTTGATGAAGAAGAATATGACGTTGTATCTGAATTAATGAGAGAATATTATGGGGTTTATTACTCTGATGGCACCTCTACTCCAATTAGGAAGACTAAAGAGAAAGGTATTGGTGCTGTGCCTATTGATGGTGAAGATGAACCTAAATTATCAATTGTCGATGCAATCGTGAATTTTGCTCAATAATTGTTGACCTAAAAAGATTTAAATATAATCAAATTTTACTATAACTATGAAAGTTGAGTTAATGATCCAAATAATTGTATTAGTTTATGCAGTTGTTATAGGTTCATTATTTATTTATGATCGTTTTTTAAAAAAGAAGAAGGTGAAAAGATAAGATGTCATTAGCAGCAGGATTATTCATGATGAATTTTGGTAACGCGTTAATATTTATTTGTATTGCCTATCTGATGTATCAAAGAACTAAACCTGAAAAGGTTGTCAAG
>CAYMTF010000129.1:0-2172 GCA_964393295.1 uncultured Methanosarcinales archaeon
TGAAAAAGAAGTTAATCGTTGGGCAGCAGAAATTCATGATTATCATGAAAGGGTTACCAATTTACAATATCACCCTTCAGATGAAGAATTAGAATTTATGATATCACATTTACCAATAGAAGTAGATGGTGATCCTACAGAAAAGATTGAAGTTTCAAATTTTAAAGATTTACCACGTATAAACACAAATTTAATCAGGGGTGGAGTTGCATTAGTTGTTGCAGAAGGATTATGTCAAAAAGCACCAAAATTATGGAAACGGTTAGGTAAATGGGGAAAAGATTTTGATTTAGAGTGGGATTTTATTAGTGAATTTATAGATTTAAAAAAAAAAATTCATTCTAAAAAAGGAGATAAAAGTTTAGAAGATGGCGGAGATGATTTTGAAGATAAAATCAAAAAAGCTAAAGCCAATGATACTTTTATTGCAGACATAGTAGCTGGCAGACCAGTTTTAACTCATCCAATAACAGCAGGAGGTTTTAGATTAAGATATGGTAGGACAAGGGGCTCAGGATTTTCTGCAACCGCATTAAACCCAGCAACAATGGTGGTATTAGATGATTTTATTGCTGTAGGTAGTCAGATGAAAGTCGAACGTCCAGGAAAAGCTGCAACTGCAACATTATGTCATACTATAGAAGGCCCAATAGTAAGGCTAAAAAATGGGGATGTTTTAAAATTAGATACAGAACAAGAAGCAAAATCTGTAAATAAAAATATTGAAGAGATTATATTTTTAGGAGACATCTTATTCAATTATGGAGATTTCTCAGAAAATGGACATGCATTAGTTCCTGCAGGATATTGTTCTGAATGGTGGGCTTTAGAAGTAGAAAGAGAGTTGAGAAAGTTTATTTCAGATGAAGAGATTTGTACTAAAGAAATTTTAGATAAAAATGAACTAATAAATGCATTTAAAAAAAGTGAAATTGATTGTAATACAAAAGGAATAACAGATTATGACAGGTTATCTAATTTTATTTTAAATCATTGGTATGACAAACCTTCATTTGAAGAAGCAATAAAAATAAGTGAAAAATTAAATGTTCCAATCCATCCAGAATACACAGCATATTGGTCCTTACTTTCTGTAAAAGAATTAAAAGAATTATGCGAATTGATTTTTTCTGAAAAAATAATTGAGAATAATAATTTTTTAGAAAAATTAATTTTCCAAATTGGAGACCAAAAAGATAAAGCTACAAGATTCAAATTTTTAATAGAAAAAATTGGGTTAATTCATAAAATAATAAATAATGAAAGTATTGTAGTTTCAGGTGATGAAATTAAGCAATTAGGTTTTTTTTTAAATTTTTCAAATCAGGAAGAATTAAATGAGGTTATATCCAAAAATGGATTTGATAAAAATGTTATTTTAAGAAACTATAACTCTTCCCTAGATTATTTAAATTCAATTAATAAAATCCAATTAAGAGATAAAGCAGGAACTTTTATTGGTGCAAGGATGGGTAGACCAGAAAAAGCTAAGATGAGATCTATGACTGGAAAACCACATGTTATGTTTCCAGTAGGAGAAGAAGGGGGAAGACTGAGATGTTTTCAGTCTGCTTTAGAAAAAGGGTTTGTAAGATCAAGTTTTTCAAATTTTTTTTGTGTGGGATGCCATAAAGAATCAATTTATAGAAAATGTATTTTATGTAATAGAGAAACAGAACAGAAGTACAATTGTAGATTTTGTGGGGATTTAGATAAAGATGCGTGCAAGCATGGGAAAGGAAAAACAAACAAATTTATTGAATTAGATATAAAAAAATATTTTCTTAATGCAAAAGAATTATTAGGAGAAAGAATTCATCCAGATTTAATAAAAGGTATTAAAAAGTCAACTAATAAAAATAAAGTAGTAGAACATTTAGCAAAAGGAATTTTGAGAGCAAAACATTTAATATATGTAAATAAGGATGGAACAACCCGTTTTGATTGTACAGAGTTACCAATTACTCATTTCAAACCAAAAGAGATAGGAACTTCTATAGAAAAGTTAAAAGAACTAGGTTATAATAAAGATCACGAGGGAAATTATTTAATTGATGGCGAGCAGGTGGTGGAATTATTTCCTCAAGATATAATTTTAGAACCTCCTTCATCAGAAGATGATTCTTGGGATTTTTGGTTTGGATTACTTCAAACATTTGTCAAAGAAAAGGG
>CAYMTF010000130.1:0-2143 GCA_964393295.1 uncultured Methanosarcinales archaeon
GAAAAAATGGCCCTCGTGCTTACGGCAAAGGCAGGACTTCCTTTTCTTCTACAGAACTCCAAGCCATAATATCATCCTCCACTACAAACAAATACACACTTGAATCCAAGATGTCTGGGTTTAGTGGAGTCGTGAGTCCGCCTTCACCTAGGTAAGTTAGATTTACAGTATGATAAAAATGCTAATCATGAATATAATAAAGATATTCAAGGAAGTTTTGTTCATGGTTGTGGTTGGAGTTTTGCAACATTAGATATTAATAATGATTGGTTGATTAGAAAATCAACAGAACCAATCTTTACTGATGAAGCAGTATGGGATTTGAAACCTGTTAATTCAAAATTAAGATCTTTTCATGCGAGGAAAGCTACTAAAGGTGGGATTACAATGAATAATTTACACCATTTTTATTATGAGTCTCCAGAGTTTGGTTCATTTGTAATGTCACATAATGGTCATATATATGATGAATTAAGTTTTAATGATAAATTTGTTGTTAAAGGTGAGACTGATAGTGAAAAGTTTTTTTATCATCTTGTATCGAGGATTGAGAATGGGCTTGATATACCAAAAGCTTTGAGTTTATCATTAAAAAATTTAGAAGATTTCAGAGGTGCCAATATAATATTCTCAACAAAAGAAAAAAGTTATATTACTGTTTTTCATACTAGTAGGCCAAAGTATTATGAGATGAATTTGGTTAAAAAAGGTAATTCTTTAGTTGTAAGTTCAGAAGTAATTAAATTACCTGGAGTTGAGGATGTTGATTGGATTAGTATAAAAAATAATGATTTAGTAGAAATAGATCATGAGAAATTAACTTATGAAATTAAGAAGATTTAATAAATTGGTTAGTTTTTATCCTTTTTTATGAGTGGGAAAGAAGTTTTAGAGGAGATTATTGAATCTGTTGAACATGAAGTTGAAGAAGTTGAACATTATTTAATAAGATTTTTTAAGAAGTTTTCTCTTATTTTTTTAGGTATATTTTTAGTCTTATTAATGGTATCATACATTTTTGTTTCATACCCATTGTCTGGGATTATTAGGGGACAATTAGAATCAACTCCTTTAGATAATGGAATTATTGAAGTTGTTGATGAAAATTTGCAAATTATTTTTAATCAACAGACATTAGATCAATTGACTGAGATTTATTTAAATGAGCAAGAGGTGGAGTTTAGTGTTTGTTTATCTGGTCAAATGATTAATGATAGTGATTTAGATGTTTATTATTTAGATTCACTCCATGTTCCTGAGATGTATGAGCAGACTTTTAATCATGTAAGGTTTAAATCATGTCCAGTTGAAACTTTAGTAATGTTACATAGTCATCCTTATAAAAGTTGTTTAGCATCAGAAACAGATATTAATACTTTAGAGAGTAGTAAGAGTGGAAATAGTGATCTGTTGATGGTAGTAATGTGTGAACCAGGTAGGTTTAGTGTTTATAGGTAGGTTTTTAATAATCAAAGATATTAATTAAGTAAAAAGAGGTCATATTAAATGGTTAAAGATAATAATTTTGGTTTATTCATTGTTGTGATAGTTGCAGTTGTTGCAATAATTTCTTTGTTTTTGATTAGTGGAAGTTCTCAAACTTCCTCTGAAGAAGTGATGATTGTTGATGAAGAGGGTAATTTAGTTGGAGATGCTACTATTTATTCTCCTTCATCAGATAAAGTAATGAAATTAGTAAGAAGTTCATTAGAAAAAACTGAAACAAAAGGCGTGGAATCTTCAGATGATCCAAAGGAAAAATATTCTGATCAATATGATGGACTGGAACAAGGAACTCAAATTGATAGGGGACCACCTATTTATCCTAATTACATAGAAACCTGTGATGATAATGAGGATAATGATCATGATAATAAAATTGATTGTTATGACCCTGATTGTCATGAAGAAGTTTGTAATCCTGGCTACACTTGTAATTATGATTTTGTTAGACTTAATGAGGAAGTAATTTCTGATATCGGTACAATCTGTGATGAAAAAGATCTTACAGCAAAAATAAATGAAGAAGCGTTAAGTTTAATGATGGGGATGCAGATTGAAGGAGAAAAATTTGGTTGTTTTAGAGAAGATGATGGGATTGAGGAAATAGCATCATCAGCACAAGAAGCACATGAAGCAGCAA
>CAYMTF010000131.1:0-2120 GCA_964393295.1 uncultured Methanosarcinales archaeon
AGAAAAAGAACATATCAACTTAGTATTTATCGGTCACGTAGATCACGGTAAATCCACTACTGTAGGAAGATTATTATTCGATGCAGGAGACATTGATGAACAAGCAATGAGAAAGTTAAAAGAAAAAGCCGCTCAATTAGGAAAAAGTGGTTTTGAATTCGCTTTTGTTATGGATAATTTAAAAGAAGAGCAAGAGAGAGGAGTAACAATTGATTTAGCTCATAAACAATTCCATACTGATAAATATTATTTCACAGTTATTGATGCACCTGGGCACAGAGATTTTATTAAAAACATGATCACTGGGGCTTCTCAAGCAGATTGTGCAGTTTTAGTAGTTGCTGCTAATGATGGTGTTAATTCACAAACTATTGAGCATTTAAGATTATCTAAAATCTTTGGAGTAGGTCAATTAGTTGTAGCTGTTAATAAGATGGATATTTCTGGTGTAGATTGGAAGGAATCAAGATTTAATGAAGTTGTTGCAGAGGTTAAAACTCACGCAGGTCAAGCAGGATGGAACCCAGAATCAATTAGGTTTATTCCATTAGCTTCATTACCAGGTTCAAATATCACTAAAAATGATAAAGACAATATGCCATGGTGGGATGGAGATTGTTTATTAGAAGCAATTAATAAATTTGATGTACCACAAAAACCTACCGATTTACCTTTAAGGTTACCTATCCAGGATGTATATAATATTACAGGGATTGGTGTTGTACCTGTAGGGAGAGTAGAAACAGGGATCATGAAAGTTGGTCAGAACGTTACTGCTGTACCTGGAAGAGAAGGTAAAGGTATTTCTGGTGTAGTTAAAACAATTGAGATGCATCATGAGCAACATCAAGAAGCTGGACCTGGAGATAATGTAGGTTTCTCAGTTAAAGGTTTTGGTAAAAAAGATTTAGCAAGAGGAGATGTTTTAGGTCCTTCCGATAATGTACCTACTATTGCTAATGAATTCACTGCTCAGATTGTAATTATGCAGCATCCAAGTGTTGTTACTGTTGGTTATACTCCTGTATTCCACATCCACACCGCTCAGGTTGCTTGTCAGTTTGTAGAAATTGTTAAGAAAATGAATCCTGCGACTGGTGCCGAGATTACTGAAGATAAAGACGTTTTAAGGAATGGAGATGCTGCTATTGTAAAGCTAAGGCCAGTTCAACCTTTGGTTATTGAGAAAAATAGTGATATCCCACAAATGTCTAGGTTTGCAATTCGTGATTCTGGGGTAACAGTTGCTGCAGGTATGTGTATGGAAATAGTTAAAAAAGAATTATAGATTCTTTTTATTTTTTATTTTATTTTAAATAATTATTTGTGGCTTTAAAGTTTTGTTATAGTAACAAAACATTTTTAAAGAGATCAAAAAGATGAAGGGTACATAGTGAATAAGTTTGATTCATTATGATAGGTTAATAATATAATGGCACAAAGAGCAAGGATAAAATTAGCATCTACGGAAATTGAATCTGTGGAAGTATTAAAGAAATTGTAGATAAAACTGGTGTTGGAATGAGAGGTCCAATCCCATTGCCAACAAAAAAACTTAAAGTAACAACCCGTCGTTCTCCTGATGGGGAAGGAAAAGCTTCTTGGGAACGTTATGAAATGCGTATCCATAAAAGATTGATTGATATTGGAACAGATGAGAGGACACTTCGTTTAGTTATGAGGGTTCCTATCCCAGAAGGTTTGAATATTGAAATTGAGATGGTTAATTCTTAATTGTTTTAATCTGGTTATAACTTTTTTCTTAATTTTAATACGTTTTAGTTTAGTTATATAATAAAAGATGGTTTCATTACAGATTGACTTAGAACTTGAAAAATTAGTTGAAGAGATTAAAACTAATAGTCACAAAAATATAATCATTCAGTTACCTGATGGTCTTAAACCAAAAGCTAAAGAGATTCAAGACAGATTATTAAACTCTTTTTCTGATTTAAAAATTACTTTTTGGGCAGGAGATTGTTTTGGGGCTTGTGATACCCCTCAAGTAAAAGGTTTTGATTTATTCGTAGCATTTGGGCATAGTAAGTGGAAATATTAATTTTTTAATAGTTTAATTCTGATTAATTTGAACAATAATACATAACATTATTAAATGATTT
>CAYMTF010000132.1:0-2085 GCA_964393295.1 uncultured Methanosarcinales archaeon
AAATTCTGTGTTTAAAAATTTAGTAATCATTTTTTTGACTTGTGTTGAGTCCATATACCATCCAGAAAGGCAAATAATGTTAGCATTATTATGTTCTCTTAATAATTTTGCTTCTTTTACATTTATTGGGATCCCTGCTCTAATCCCTTTAATCTTATTAGCAGTTATACAAACTCCTTGTGCTGATCCACAAAATAAAATTCCTTTACTTTTTGTTTTGCAACTTTTTTAGAAACTGCTTTGGCATAATCTGGGTAATCATCAGTTTTAACCAATTTAGTATTTCCTAAATCTTCAAAAGGGATCTTTTTCTTAACAAACCAGGATTTAATTTCTTCTTTGAGTTTGAATCCTGCGTGATCAGATCCTAAATAAATCTTTTTTGCTATCTTTTTTACCTCTGTGGTTTTAAATTAGGCTTTATTAACACTACCAAAAGTCCTAATTCTTGCTTCTACAACCTTTTGGATCATTTCTTTAGCTGATCCAAGAATATGTCTGGGATCAAAATCTTTAGGTTTTTCTTTAATGAATCTTCTTACTCCTGCATCAAAAGCTATCCTCAAATCGGTATCTGTATTAATTTTATCAATCCCATTTTTAACTGCAAGCCTAATTTGATGGTTTGGAACTCCTCTCACACCCGATAAATCTGCACCATATTTTTCACCCATTTTAACACAGTTTTTAGGCACTTCAGAAGCACCGTGTAATACTAATGGGACTTTCACTATTTTTCTAATCTTTCTGAGAATGTCTTGTCTTAGTTTAGCTTCTCCCTTAAATTTGTGAGCTCCATGGGATGTCCCTATAGCTACAGCAAGGAAATCACAATTTGTACGTTTTACAAATTCTTTAGCTTTTTTTGGATCTGTATAAATTATATTTTTAGATGAGATTAAATCTTCTTTCCCACCAATGGTTCCTAATTCTGCTTCAACTGATATACCTTTTTTATGAGCTAAAGCTACAACTTTTTTTGTTAATTTGATATTAGTCTCAAAATCTTCGTGAGAAGCATCAATCATCACAGACGAAAATCCGATGTTTATACATTGTTTAATAATTTCCATGTCTTGTCCATGGTCTAAATGTAATGCTATCGGAACTTTACTATATTTCGCAGCTGTTAAAGCGATATGGTAAAGGTATTCAATCCCTGCATATTTTATTGCCCCTTCTGAAGTTGATAGAATAACTGGCGAATTAAGTTTTTCAGCAGCAGCAACAATCCCCTGAACAATCTCCATGTTATTGATGTTAAAATGTCCAACTGCATAACCACCTTTTTTTGCTTTATTTAATATTTTTTTAGTATTGGCTAACATCATCTATCACCTATTTTTATAATTAATAATTAACATTCTTTACAAACGATCTTTAATCTTTTAATTGCTCTTTTAGCTTGTGATTCATTTAGTAGTTTATTTTTTGTACCTCTAGATTGGATCACATATGAGGACATAACTTGTCCAAGTTCAATAGATTTCTTAATATCGTAACCTTTTATTATCCCTGCTAGTAATCCAGAATTAAAAGCATCACCTGCACCAGCAGTATCTTTAATTTTAATTTTAGGTGGGACTAAAGAATAAAATTTTTTGTTACTATATGCGTGAACCTTGTTTTTAGAATTTGTGATAATCACATTTTTAGGACCATGCCTGAAAAGTTTCAGTAACAACTTTTTAGTATCACTTTTTTTATCTTTTAACAATAATTGTGCTTCTTCTTTATTTAATATTAAAATATCTGAATTTGTCAAAAAAGGTTTTAATCTTTTAATACCTTGTGCAGCCATATATTGAGATGGGTTAAAGATCATTTTTTCTCCTCTTTTTTTCATATTATTTAATGAAGAAATGATTGTTTTTTCTGACATACCCATCAATGAACCAATATAATACCACTTTTTATTTGTTTTTAGTCCGTTCTGCAAATCTGTTTTTGTTAAATCTGATGACGCTTCTTTATGTACCAATATAATCCTGTCTTTATCTTTATACGAAGAGACTAAAGTACTATTGTCAGTGTGATGTTTACTTTTATTTTTATTTAGAATTTTTATTTTAAATTTTTTCAATT
>CAYMTF010000133.1:0-2073 GCA_964393295.1 uncultured Methanosarcinales archaeon
GAAGTAAAAAATCCATAACTCCATACGATTGGAAATAATGTGCTAAACTTGAAAAATCTGCCATTTTAATCTAACCTCTTTTTTTGATACAATATAATAACTAACATACTTAATTAAAAACTTATAGTATTTTAATCTTTTCTTTATTTTGTTTTAATCTTTAGTCTTTTTTTCTTTTGGATCACTAGTAATTAACCAGATAAATACCCCTGTAATTACTAAAAATATGAGACTATTTAACCATTCACCATTAGCACTGCTCAAGATAGATAAAAATGTATTTAACCAATCCAATGCATTAAGAAATATTAAAGTAATACCTACAAACATTAAGATCATAAAAAATTTTAACCAACCTGGAAAATTCTTTAAATTAAATTCTTCATCACCGTGTAAACTTCCAACTAAAATCATAAATGAGATTGATAAGATTAACAATAATACCATGTTTGCTAAAGTTTCATTTATTATTGAAACAAGCTGAGCAGAAGCAATAACTAAAAAACCAACCACAAAAGCAACAATAGAATTCAAATTTTTTTTAGTAAATTCTTTACCGTCTGCTTTTCTTATCCCTAAAACTTTTGTTTTTTCAAGAATTGCAAACATAATTGTGAATACTAATAAGAAAGGAAGAACTACATCATATAGACCTACTTCTCCGAAAAAAATTAATGTTTCTCTAAACAAACTCTCTGCCATCTATTGCCTCTGTTATTTTCTGATTACTTATTATCATAAAATAATGTATATAAGACTATTTTTAGCTATATAAATGTTTCTACAGGTCAAATTAAAAAAATGTGAGAATAAAATTAAAAAAAGAATTATTTATTACCCTCTTTAGAATTTTTTGTTATACTCCTCAACTCTTTAACATTTTCAGTAAAAACTGGGATTACATCTTTGAAAACTTTTCCAACAGCTTTTAATTCAGTTCCAACATCTTGCATCCGTTTGTCATATTCCTCAACCTTACCAAGGACTGATTGATGTAAAACCTTAAAATCTTCTTTTAATTTGTCTAAATCAGAAGTTATTTTAACTTGTGTCTCTTCTGTCTTTTGTTTCCATTCAATAATCTTTTTCACTTCAGAGATTAAATCTTCCCATTTTTCATCAATTAAACCTTCTGCAATTTCTTCAATTCGTTCATACAGATTTTCTTGAGAATCCATCCCTTGAGAATTGTTCATAGATTGACCTTGAGGATCTTGTTGCATCTGTTGAGGAGGCATTCCTTGTTGAGGCATCCCTTGAGGTGGAACCTCACCAGGATTATTAGTCATATTATTCATATTATCACCTTGATTTTTTTGTGTTATAGTAGGGGCATTATTTAATGAACCTAAAGCAGATATCACAACTGGTTCTTTAACACCTTGGCCAGTTAACTCTTGAACTATTTGCTGATCAGTTAAACCTTGCGTTCTTAATGTTTTAATTTGACCATTAACATCTATTTGTGGTGTTTTTGATAAAAAAGCCATTACATCTAATACCTCTTAATAATAATGCAATAATTAGTTTATTCTTTTATATGTTTTGTTTTTGTGAACAACCTAAAAATTAATCAATTTTAGGCTTAACATCATTAGTACTGGATAATTCTTTCTTTTCTTCCAAATTTTTCATTGAATTAAAAAAAACTGTTTTCTTCTCCTCAAATAACCGGTCTAAATCATTTTGAGTTACAAAATTCATTGGATTCCAAAATTCAATATATTTTTTTAAAACATCTACTTGTTCTATCCCAGCAGTACGTCTTAATTCACTAATGATAGTCCCTATTTTTTGATCATTATCTGATTGTTTATCTTTAAGGTTGATTAATTCTTCAGAAAAATGTTTAACATCTTTTTTCAGATTATTATTCCTCCTAATAGAATCATTTTTTAATAAATCAAACTCCCTAGTTAGCTTATTAATTTTAATCTCTAATGCTTTAACCCATGTATAAAGTTTAGCAACCTCACTGTTTGGTGCTTGTACTGAAGTTGCTGGTGCTTTTTTACCATAATTATTATATTAACCGCTTTTTAACAAAGTTATAATAAAGATAAATATTTAAAC
>CAYMTF010000134.1:0-2070 GCA_964393295.1 uncultured Methanosarcinales archaeon
GGGAGGGATGAAAAGGAAATTAATGATTGCAAGAGCATTATTACACAACCCAAAAATATTAATTCTTGATGAACCAACTGCAGGAGTTGATGTTGAGACAAGAAAACAGATGTGGGATTTTTTAACAAGACTAAACAAAGAAAGTAAAACAACATTCTTGCTTACCACCCATTACATTGAAGAAGCCGAACAGTTATGTGATAAAATTGCAATAATTCAAGAAGGGAAAATTATTGCTTCTGAAAGCAAAAAAAAAATTTGGTCAGATTTTGGTAAAAAAGAATTAACTATCACATTAAAAGGACCAATAAATAGGAGTGAGATTAACAAAATATTAAAAAATTATAGATATAAAATGAATAAAAATTTGATCCAACTTGAAATCTCAAAAGAAAATACAGATTATCAAAAACTATTAAAAAATATTTCTACACTACCAATAGAAAGTATTACAACTAAAGAAAAAAGTTTAGAGGAGATATTTGTAGATTTGACTAATAAATATCCTATTAACTAAGAAGATAAAATGAAACAAATAACCGCCTTGATAACTCTTGCTGAGAGAGAATTAAGTAGAATTTGCAGGGTTTGGAAACAAACTTTGATCCCTCCAATAATTACTGCATCTTTATACATCCTTATTTTCGGATATTCCTTGGGAGATAAAATCAATTTAGAAACTGGGACAAGTTATCTAACTTTTATTTTTCCAGGTTTATTATTAATGGGAGTAATTACTAGTGCATATTCTAATAGCTCATTCTCATTGTTTATAAATAAATTTCAAAGAAGCATCCAAGAACTTCTTGCTTCACCTATGACATATTTTAGTATTAATGCTGGATATACAATTGGTTCTTTATTCAGATCAGGAATAATAGCAATAGGGGTATTAATTATTGGATTTATGCTTGCAGATATTACTGTGATGCATCCATTCCTAGCAACATTAATCTTATTAATAACAATAATAATATTTTCTCAATTAGGTATATTAACTGCAATGTGGGCTCAAAATTTTGATCAGATTAATGTTTTCACAGTTTTTTTGATTACCCCTCTGATATACCTTGGAGGAGTTTTTTACCCAATAGGATTACTCCCCCCATTTTGGAGGGTTTTGTCTTCTTTTAATCCGATATATTACCTAGTTGATAGTTTTAGATTCTGTTTTAATGGGATAAATAACCAATCTATAGAACTAAGTATTTCTATTGCAATAATTATCTCTATTTTATTACTTTCTTTAAATTTATACCTTATGAAAAATGGTTATAAAATTAAAGATTAACGTTAAATATATTAAAATGAAAAGATATATAAACAAAAAACATATCGTCAAAACATATGACTATGGATTGGAAAATTAATTATTCTACTAAAAAGATTAAATTAACCAACCCTATATTAATTGAGGGGCTTCCTGGTATTGCTAATGTTGGCAAAATCGCAGTTGATTTCTTAGTTGAAGAACTAAAAGCGAAAAAATTATGCTCTTTTTATTCACACAGTTTCCCTCATTCTGTTTTTATTAATGAACAAAATTTAGTAGAAATGCCAAAGATAGAAATTTTTTATAAAAAATATAAAGATAAAAAAAAAAGGGATTTACTTCTTCTAACAGGAGATATTCAACCAATAGATGAAAGAAGTTGTTATAGCTTCTGTGAGAAGGTATTAAGTATATGTCAAAAATTTGAATGTAAAGAAGTAATAACCACTGGAGGTATTGGATTACAAAATGTACCAGAAAAACCAATTGTATATTGTACCTCTAATTCAGAAGAATTCTTAAAAACATTCTATAAAAAAAATTTAAAAATCAATACTAATATTTTTGGTGTGGTTGGTCCAATCATGGGTGCCTCAGGGATACTAGTTGGTCTTTCTACTAGATATAACATTAATTCGGCAGCATTGCTAGCTGAAACTTTTAACAATCAGATGTATTTAGGGATTAAAGGTTCTAAAGAAATTTTGAGAGTTCTAAATAATAAGTATAAACTTAAACTTGATCTTAAAAAACTTGGTAAAGAGATTGTAGAACTTGAACAAGAGGTTATGAAAAAA
>CAYMTF010000135.1:0-2066 GCA_964393295.1 uncultured Methanosarcinales archaeon
GACGGTTTACCTGCAATAGCACTTGGATTAGACCCACATGAAAAAGAGATCATGAAACGTAAACCCCGTCCCGCTAAAGAGAGTATTCTTTCAAAAGAATTACGGGGGAATATATTCCTAACTGGTACATTGATAGGTCTTTTCACCCTAGGTTTATTTTGGATGTATCTTGATAGTGGACTTGTTAAAGCTCAAACAATCGCATTCTGTGCATTAGTTTCATTTGAGATTATTAGGATCCAAATGATTAGAGGAAAATACCATTTAGGAATATTCTCAAATAAATGGTTAGTACTAGCAATACTTGGTTCTTTAATCTTGCAAATGACTGTTATTTATGGGCCATTAGGTACTATATTCAACACAGTTCCTTTATCACTAAAAGATTGGGGAGTACTCATTGGAGCTTCAATGGGATTATATATAGTTAACAAAGGGTATTACTATTTTAAAAAATAATAGAATGAAAAAGACAAAAACCTCCGAAGATGAAAAAAAGATTCGTGAAAATTTAAAAGAATCATGGAAAAAGGATTCTTCTTGGTATGTTGCATCATTATTATTATTTATTCTATTAATGTTAAGTTTTTATTCCCCAAGTTCTGAGGTATTACAATTAGTATTCATTTCATTGATTAGTTTCTTTGTGATAATGAAATCCGCTGGGTTCATTATTTTATCAATTACTGATTACGCAAAAAAAAGTGGGATCTCAGAATATTTATTAGGTTTTGTAATTGTTGCTTTCTGTACCAGCCTCCCAGAGCTTAGCACTGCATTCTTTTCATCAATTGTTGGGAAAGGAGAGCTAGTATTAGGAGATGTAATAGGTGCTAATATTATCGATACCACAATAGTACTAGGTCTTGTTGCTATTATTGGTAAAAAGATGGAAGTTGGAGGGAAAAAGAGAACCTCTATTTTGATCCTACCTATTTTATTATTAATTTTTGGTTCAAATGGGATCATCTCTAGGATTGAGGGGGTTATCTTAATTATTTCTTTTATAGTTTATATTGGGTCATTAATCCTACAAGAAAAAGGAGAAAATAAATTAGTTAAAGATATTAAATTTAAAAGTATTTGGAAAGACATAGTTATATTTGGGTTTGCATTAGCTGCACTATTATTAGCTTCTAGATGGATGGTATTTTCAAGTTTAACTATTGCTAGTTATTTTAATATCCCTCATTTTTTAATTGGCCTTATCATTGTAGCATTTGGTACAACTATTCCAGAATTAACTGTAGAAATAAAATCAGTACTAAGTGGAGTAAAACAAATTGCTTTTGGAGATATTTTTGGAAGTTTTGTTACCAATATCTGTTTGGTAGTCGGTTTTGCTGCATTAATTAATCCAATAACATTTGACCTGTTCACTTTTTATAACTCAATGTTTTTTATGATATTATCAATTGCAGTTTCTTTGTGGTTTATGAAAGGAAAAGTAATATTGAAAAAACACGGTTATATCTTGTTAGGTATTTATGTTATATTTTTAATAACCCAAATTTTGATTTATGTTTTAGGGTTTGGACACAATTAGTTAAATTTATAAAATGCAAAAGATAGTTTAGTTAAATATGAAAAAAACACTAATAATTATTTTAGTTATATTGAATATGTTCTTACTACTTTCTTGTTCAGGAGAAGTTGTCATTGAAGAAGAAATAACTGATGATCCTGAGATTATCGAAGAAGAAGAAGAAGAAGAAGAAGTTATTATAATAGAAGAAGACAAATCTTTAGAAGATGATAAGATTATTGAAGAAGAAATAATTGTTAATGAAGAAACCATAATTAATTCATTAGGTAAAGAAGGTTTTGATCAATGGGAAACTGACATAAAAGTTGGTGAAACTGTTATTTTTATTAACAGTAATCCTGATCAAAATTTTTCCAAAGACTCCGCAAAGTCATCGCAATGAACCCGATTCTGCCCGGCAGCACAGAAGACGATGGGTTTGCCAAAGTCGGTGGCAACAACAACACCACTGGCAGAACTCCGGCGTTCGCCCACGATGTGCACTTGATTGAGAGCCTTCCAGGAGTAGGTGAATTGCTGG
>CAYMTF010000136.1:0-2031 GCA_964393295.1 uncultured Methanosarcinales archaeon
GGTCTTAAAGCACAACACCTTTGTGGGATAAAAGCATTAAAAGAGATTACAGGTGCGAAAACAGCAAATATTGAATTAGGTTTAACAGAGATATGGTTTCAACCAGGAAAGATTAAATCTGGTGATTATACCTTCGATATCGGAACTGCTGGGAGCATTACATTATTCTTACAAACAATCTTATTACCTTGTTTATTTGCCCCTGGAAAAATTTCCATAACAGTAAAAGGTGGAACTTGTGGGAAATGGCAAGCCTCTGTTGATTACCTCCAACATATTTTAATCCCACACTTGAACAAATTTGTTAAAAATATAACCATCAAAATTTTGAAAAGAGGTTATTTCCCTAAAGGAGGAGGAGAAATTAGTGTTGAGATCAGCCCAAAGTTCAAATTAAATAAACATAAAGATTATGTTGGGTTACTAGAAAAAATAAATTCAAAAGTTAAAAACATTGATCTTTCTAAACAAGGAGAATTAGAACAATTTAAAGGAGTCATAAACATGTCTTTAGAGTTAACAGAAAATAACTTTGATGAAAAAGTGATTAATTCTTTAAATAATCTGTTAAGACCTTTTAATGTGCCAGTAAACATCTCCTCAGAGATTAGACAGACACAATCAATTGGTGGAGAACTTTTAATCTGGTCAAAACATAGTAACAAGCAAAAAGAAATCGACCTTGATAATCCAATCCAATTAAGTGGGGATGCATTAATCACAATAAATAGCTCGCCAATTGATGTTGCTAAAGAAGCAGTAGAAGAAATGGTCAAAGAGCTTAGTTCTTTTGGTGCAGTGGACAAATTTTTATGTGACCAATTATTACAATTCATAGCTTTAAAAGAAAATTCAAAGATTGTTGCAAGTGAAATTACTATGCATAGTAAAACTAACATATTTATTATTGAAAAATTTTTGCCAATAAAATTTCAAGTAGAAGGAGACAATATAATAATTCTTAAAAAATAAAAGGTTTATCAACAAAATTATAATTCTAACAAACTATCCTGAACATAATCTAATTTATATTTTAATGCAAGGTAAGCTTTCTCTAACTCTTTGCCTAAATAAGATGCATGATCAAATCTAGAAACCAAACCTCTCTTATGTACCTCATAATAAATGTCTTGAGGTTTTTTGCCTTCGATTATCAAATTAACATAACCTAACTTTTTACAATGTGCTAGAGCAATTACTTTTTTTCTCCTATCAATCTTAATTAAGAAATAACCTTTTGGATCCATAGACCAATCTTTGATCTCATCATAATTTCGACGAATAGTCTTAACTTTAGAGATTGAAGTTTTATTCTTTAAGGGTTTTATAAGTACATTTTTTTTTGATTTAGCCATTATGAAACAATGTTTAAAGCGTTTATTTTAAAAACCTTCCTGTGTGGTATATCCACAGCGAGTAAAAAGTTTTATAAATAGATTATAGTTAAAAACAAAATTATGGAAAATAAAGTTTGTATATCAACAAAGAAAGTTATTGCAAATGACACTGGATCAGTTAGTTTCAATTGTCCATCGTGTGGAAAATTTGAAATTAATAGAAGTACATTTGCTAGACAAAATGCAATTAAATACACCTGTCCTAATTGTGAATTCACAGGTCCTAACTAATAAACTTAGTTCGAATTGCATAAAAATATTTTCAACTAATAAAGAGGTTTAAATAAAAAAAATGGCAAAAGCAGTAATTACATTTAAATTAATGCCGGAATCACCGGAAACTGATTTAGAACCAATTAAGAACAGAGCAAGAGAAATTGCTCAAGAAAATGGTGCTATAGGAGAAATGCATGTAAAAGAACAACCTATAGCTTTTGGATTAAAAGCTGTATTAGTTTTAGCAATGTATGAGGTTGAAGGATCTGATTTTGATGGGATCGCAACTAAAATGGGCGAAATTGAAAATGTCCAAAGTTCAGAAATTGCTAAAATGGATCTAGCATTAGGTTAAAATTAATTCTTTTTTATATATCCTTAAAAAAACGATTTTTTACGAAAACTTTAAATAGCACCC
>CAYMTF010000137.1:0-2016 GCA_964393295.1 uncultured Methanosarcinales archaeon
AAGTTATGATCTTGTTGATTTATTAAAACACAATTTTTATTAAATCAATTATTATTTTTTAATAAATATTTTAATTATATCTACAAACACTATAAAACTTACCTATGATTTAGCATAATTTAAATAAACTCTATTAAATAATCATAATTAATCCAGAATAACTAAAAAATGAGAAAAAGAATTGCAGTAATCCATAAAGATAAATGTAACCCTCAAGGTTGTGGTAATTATTTATGCGCAAAGTTATGCCCAGTAAATAGGGCTGGAGAAGATTGTATTAAGGAAGGGGATGAAACAACTGATAAAGCAGTTATCGATGAAGTTCTTTGTACTGGATGTGGTATCTGTCCAAAAAGGTGTCCTTATGGAGCAATTGAAATTATTAATTTACCTGAGAATCTTAAAAAAGATCCAATTCATAGGTATGGAGAAAATACTTTTGCATTGTTCTCGTTACCAACACCAATATTTGGGAAAGTAATAGGTTTATTAGGAAAAAATGGGATTGGAAAATCTACAGCATTCAAAATCCTTGGAGGATTAATTAAATCTAATCTCGGACAATATGATCAAGAGATTACTGAAAAAGATGTGATCAATTATTTTAAAGGTACAGAGATGCAAAAATATCTCACAGAATTGCATAAAGGAAAGATTAGTCTCAGTTACAAACCACAACAAGTTGAATTAATACCTAAAAACTTTAATGGAACCGTAACAGAATTATTAACTAAAATTGATGACAAAAATAGATTGCAAGAGGTTGTAAAAGAATTAGAACTTACAAACTTTTTAGATAACAAAGTTAATGAGATCTCAGGGGGAGAATTACAACGAGTAGCAATAGCTGCCACTGTATTAAAAGATACTAATTTAATCTTATTTGATGAACCTAGCTCTTATTTGGATATTAAACAAAGAATAAAGGTAGGGAATTATATCCGATCATTATCCAAAAAAAATAATTCTATAATGGTAATTGAGCACGACCTAATTGTTTTAGATTTTATGACAGACTTATTGAATATTATGTACGGGCATGATTCTGTTTATGGTATTGTTTCAGGTGTTAAAACTAGTAGAGAAGGGATTAATGCTTTCCTTGAAGGATTTCTTAAAGAAGAAAATGTTAGGTTCAGGTCACACCCATTAAAATTTGAACGTGGACAAGATAAAATTCAAGCATTTCCAGTTGAATTGTTGTCTTGGGAGAATATTAAAATTAAATTGGGGAAATTTACATTAGAAAGTTCAAAAGGTGTTCTTAACAGAAATGAGATTATTGGGGTTTTAGGAGAGAATGGTACTGGGAAAAGTTCTTTTGTTAAAGCATTAGCTAAACAGATTGAAACGGAAGGAAAAATTAATGGTGATGTGAAAGTTTCTTTCAAACCACAATATTTAGATTATTCTGATAAAAAAGAATTGGTTGTTGAATTTTTACAAGAAGCTATTTCCAATTATGACTCTCAATTAATTAAACCATTAGATTTAGAAAAATTATTCACTAAAAGATTGTGTGATCTTAGTGGGGGAGAATTACAAAGAGTAGTAGTTGCTGAATGTTTGAGCAAAGATGCAGAACTGTTTCTATTAGATGAACCATCTGCTTACTTAGATGTTGAACAAAGAGTAATAATTTCTAAAGTTATCAAAAGGATTACAGAAGAAAGAGAAGTTACTGTCATGATTGTTGATCATGATTTAATGTTTCTAGATCATTTGTCTGATAGATTAATGGTATTTACCGGTGAACCTGCAAAAAAAGGTGTTGTTGAAGGTCCTTTTAACAAAATTGAAGGGATGAATAAATTTTTAACAGAATTGGATATAACTTTAAGAAGAGATCCAAATTCTAATAGGCCAAGGATTAATAAACCTGGATCTGTGAAAGATAGAGAACAAAGAAGTAAAAGTAAACGATACCATTCTTAATTCTGTTGTTGTAATTATACCATTTAAAAAAACTTATTCATTAGGAATACGTAATGAACCAGTTAATTGAGGCCACCAAAA
>CAYMTF010000138.1:0-1979 GCA_964393295.1 uncultured Methanosarcinales archaeon
GATCATTAATATATTCAATCATTGATAAAAATGGTGCAACACCTGAACCAGCCCCGATAAGAACTATGTCATCACTTTTATTTTCATCAAAAACAAAATGACCAAATGGTCCACTCCCATCAAATTCCACTCCTTCTTTGATAGATTGTAACTCTTTTGAGACAAAACCGTTTGGCATTTCTTTGACATAAACATCAACAGTATCTTTTGTAGGAGATGATGCTATTGAATAAGCACGTTTAACAATTTTTTCTTCAGTAGGATAATCAACCATAACAAATTGACCTGGTTTATAATCTCCAAGGTCAGATTCAAATTTAATACAAACTGTATCTGGTGTATCTTTTATTACTTCAACAACTTTAAGTTTCATTATGAACAAAATATTTATACCTCCTTTTAAATAAGTTTTGATATCTAGATATGTTAAAGAACTTGTTATAATAAGAAATGTTTATAAAAAGGTCAAGATTTTAGATATTAAATGGAGATGTGGGTATTGGCTTACCTGAATCCAAAGAAAAAAAGATAGAATACAAGGTAATAACCTTAATGGAGGCCGAAAATGAGTTTATACAAACAAATAAGAAATCTTTGGAAAAAACCAAAGGAAAATATGCCAGAATTATGGCGAGAAAGATTAATCAGTTGGAGAAGACAAAATTCTACTGAAAAATTAGAAAGACCAACCAGAATTGATAGAGCTAGGAGTTTAGGATATAAAGCTAAACAAGGGTATGTCATGGTTAGGCAGAGAGTTCTTCGTGGTGGACATACTAGGCCACAAATTAAAGGTGGACGTAGACCTAAAAGGTATGGTACAAGATTAAATTTAAGAAAAAGTTACAAAGTTATTGCTGAAGAAAGAGCAGCTAAAAAATTCACTAATTTATCAGTATTAAATTCTTATTGGGTAGCAGAAGATGGGAAATATTACTGGTTTGAAGTGATCTTAGTTGACCCTAGTCACCCTGTAATAAAAAGTGACCCTAAAATCAATTGGATTTGTACTAAAAAACATTGGTCAAGAGTTTCTAAAGGTAAAACTTCTGGTGCTAAAAAATCTCGTGGGATGAGAGGCAAAGGAAAAGGTTTTGAAAAAGCAAGACCAAGCAGAAGGGCAAACGATAGGAGACAATAAATCCTTTTTTATTTTTTTATTTCTATTTAATTCTAAAAATATTAGTATAAATTAAAAACATCATTAGATTTTACTAGTGATTATAATGATTAAAAAAGGAACAATAATAATTCTGATTATTTTTATATTAACATCTTTAACATTAATTGTTAATTCTAAAGAGGTAAGCAATCTGATTACTAGCGCTCAAATAACTAAACCAGTTATTAACACATTAATTAGAGATCAAGGTGAAATAAACATCTTATTTTGTCCACAAGAAAATTGTGTAGACGGATTAATCAATTTTTTTAATCACACTCACAAAAGTTTAGACTGTGCTTTTTATGAACTCAATCATCCACAGATCATTGAAAAGATTTTAAACCTTGAAAAAGATGGAATAGATGTCAGAATAATAATAGATAACCAATATATTGAAAAGTTTAATCATTCTTTTGTGAAAAAGGACAAATCAGGATACATGCATAATAAATTTTGTATTAGTGATAAGAGTGAAATGTTTACCGGGTCTGCTAATCCAACCATAAATGGTCTTGAGAAAAATAATAACAATCTGTTAATCATTAATTCTTCTGCATTAATAACAAATTATCAAAATGAATTTGAGGAATTATGGAATGAGACATTTAAAAAAGGAGATAAAACATTTAATCAAAATATTATCTTAGAAACTTCAAATTTTGGAGAGGTTAAAATGAAAAACTATTTCTGTCCAGAAGATAATTGTGTCTTAAAAATTGATCAAATTCTTACTAATGCAAATAGTGAGATTAAATTTATGATGTTCGCATTCACGCATGATGATTTAATCAATACTTTATTTGTGAAAAATATT
>CAYMTF010000139.1:0-1956 GCA_964393295.1 uncultured Methanosarcinales archaeon
GCATAATTTAACATCTCTCTTGTCAAAGGTCTTATTGTCCAATCGTTCATTTGAAATTTTTTATCTTTTTTTACTGAGAAATTTTTTTCTAATAAATTTCCCAATCCTAATTCCTTAATCCCTAGAAATTGTGCTGCTAATTGTGTGTCAAAAATATTTTTTGGTTTGATTCCGAATTGTGTGTTAAGGATCCTAAGATCAAAACTAACATCATGAAATATTTTAACTATTTTTTTATTATGAAATATTTTAATTAAATTTTTAATTTCATCTTTACTATTAAGTTCAATTATATCAACAATCCAGTTTTTTGTTTCTGATGAGATCTGAATTGTTGAGATATAACTACCATAATGGTGAAGATTGTTCTCACATTCAATATCAATCCCTAAAACAGAACTATTATTCATCTCTAAAACAGCTTTATTCAATTGTTCTGAGGTTGTTATATATAAAAATTCATAACCCATTTTTTCTCTAGATATAATTCAGACTATTACTCCATCCTTTATAGTTATTTTTTTATCTGAATATTTCACTAAATGTATATCATGAGTAATTAAAATTATTGTTTTCTTTTCCTTTTTATTAAAGTTAGTTAATAATTCCATTATTTGTTTACCTGATTTTGAATCTAGGTTTCCTGTAGGTTCATCTGCTAGTATAATCTCTGGATCATTAATCAATGCCCTTGCAATTGCAACCCTTTGTTGTTGTCCACCACTGAGCTCATTTGGTTTGTGATCTAGTCTTTCACCAAGTCCTAAATCTGTTAATAATTTTTTAGCGCGTGATACCCTTTTTTCTTTTGTTGTATTCTGAAAAATAGCTGGTAGTGTTACATTTTCTAATGCAGTTAATGTTGGAATCAAGTTAAATTGTTGAAAAATAAAACCTATTTTCTTCCCTCTCAATGTCGCTAATTCTGATGGATCAAAAGAGGAGATCTCTTTCCCATCAATAAATATTTCTCCTTTTGATGGTGTATCTAATAAACCAATCTGATTCATTAGTGTTGATTTTCCACTCCCAGATGGACCAATAATAGATACAAAATCACCTTTATTTATTTTTAAATTTATATCTTTTAAAACGTCCAACCTGTTTTCACCTAGATAATAGGTTCTCCATAAATTTTTTAATTTGATAAGCTCTTTTTTCATTTTTCTGTTTTTTATTCATACCTTAAGTTTAAAACTGGATCTGATTTAGAAGCTTTTAAAGCTGGTAATACTCCCGAGATGCACCCAATTATGAAAGAGAAGATTATTGTTGAGATTATGAGGATAAAATTAATTTCAATAGATTAATTCAGCAATTTTTGCAAATCCAACACCAATTATCACACCTATTATACCTCCACCAAGACCATAAAACCCAGATTCAATCATAACTAATATTAATATATCTTTATCTTTTGCTCCAATAGCTTTTAAGATGCCAATTTCTTTTGTCCTTTGTAATACCGTTGTAAACATTGTATTCATAATCCCTATACCTCCAACAAATAAGGATATTGCTGCAATTCCAATAAAAACAATTTGTATGATGTTCAATATATCTGCAAAGGCAGAAGCAATTTGTCCTGGGGTCTCGATACTGAAATCTTCTTTTCCTTCATCTAAGTTTCTAGAATCTCTTAATTCTTTTTTAATCCTTTCACTTACAACATCTATATCTTCCCCTGGCTGGATTTGGGCTACTATCATCCCCACTTCATCCTTTTTATCAAATAAGTCCTGATAAACATCAAGTGGTATCATTGCTGAGTTATCATCTGGGGGCGAACCAATTTTTTCTAAGAAACCAATTACTTTAAAACTTTTTTCTTGTAATAAAATTTTATCCCCCAGACCGATAGTTTTCCCGAATTTATTCTCCTCATAGTATGAATGACCTAATATTACTTTATTAGAATCCCCCTTGTTTAAAGGTCTCCCCTCTTTAATTTTGAAA
>CAYMTF010000140.1:0-1141 GCA_964393295.1 uncultured Methanosarcinales archaeon
ATCTCTCCAGTTAGCTTATCAATAAAATTATCAACATCAACACCAAAATCAACCTTACCTTCTCTAGATCTAACGGCTAAAGTTTTACTCTCAATTTCTTTATCACCAATGGTTAACATATAATTTGCTTTATCTAATTGAGCATCTCTAACTTTTTTACCAATTGTTTCTGATCTATCGTCCAAAATAACCCTGATACCAGCATCATGCAACTTATTTTTAACCTCTTGCGCTAACTTGATTGATCTATCTGTTACCGTTAAAATTTTAACTTGTATCGGACTTAACCATAAAGGAAATTTACCCGCAAAATGTTCAATCACAATCCCCATAAACCTCTCTAAAGATCCCGATATAGCCCTATGAATCACTACTGGTTGTTCTTTTTTATTCTCTTCATTTATGAAAGATAATTTAAACCTCTCAGGAAGATTAAAATCACATTGTATAGTTGCAAGTTGCCATTCCCTATCAAGACTGTCTTTAAACATAAAATCTAATTTAGGACCATAAAATGCTGCTTCACCTTTTATTTTCTTATAAGGTAACTTGTTATCTTTAGCAGCTTTTTCTAATGCTTTCTCCGCTAAAACCCACTTACTATCCTCACCTAAATATTTACTTTTATCATTTCCTCTCACGGATAATGAAACCCAATAATCTTTATCCATCCCAATAGTTGAATAAAATTTTCTGATTACTTCAACCATTATTGAAACTTCTTTACCAATCTGATCTTTTCTACAAAATATATGGCCATCATCCTGAGTAATCGCTCTAACTCTAGTTAAACCATGTAATTGACCAGACTTCTCATCACGATAAATTGTTGCAGGTTCAAAAAATCTTACAGGCATATCTCTATAACTCAAACTAAAAGAATTAAAAAGTTGCATATGATGAGGGCAATTCATCGGTTTTAATACAAAATTGTCTGATTTCCCACTAACCTTAAACAGTTCATCCCCAAACTTATCCCAATGCCCACTAGTTTTGTATAATGCTTCTTTTGCAATATGTGGTGTCCATACCCATTGATAATTATATTCTCTATGAAGACTCCAAATGTAATCAATTATTTCTCTTCTTAAAATCATCCCTTTTGGTGTTAATAACGGTAAACCTGGTCCGACCAAATCTG
>CAYMTF010000140.1:1159-1946 GCA_964393295.1 uncultured Methanosarcinales archaeon
AGAGAACAAATAAACCAAGATCTTTCCCAATTTTAAGGTGTGATCTTGCTTCTGCCTCTTCTAACTTCTTCTCAAAAATTTTAAGATCATTCTGAGAAGGAAATGCAACACCATAAATTCTTGTTAATTGTTTATTATTTTGATTACCTTTCCAATATGAACTAGAAATGTTTAATATTTTAAAAGCACCAATACTTTTAGAGGATTCTAAGAATGGCTTTTTGAATAATGGAACAATGTTTAAACCGTCAAAAGAATAATTGCTTGCTTTCTTACCTAAATCTTTTGCAATCTCATGTTGTAAACCTTTCAGATCACTAATCTTCCCCTCAACAAATTTTAAATCACTCCTAATTACCTTTTTAGCATTCTTTTTTAATCTAGGGATATCATCATTCCTAAATTTAATATTTGCAATATCAACATAAAACTGGTTATGATAAAAACCTAATGAACCAATTTCCGCTTCAGGAAAAATATCTTTCATTGCTTTTGCGACTATTGCAGCACCAGTAATATTAAATTTTTCTTGATCAATTAATTTTTTATTATTGAACACAAATTTTTCATCTTTAAATTCTCTCTTCAAGTTTGTATTCTCACTTAAATCATCAGGTCCAAATTCTCTACTTAATTCAGATAAAGGATGCCCCTTACATGCTATATTAAAACTTTTATACCACCCAAAAGGTGCTCTAAACATTTCATAATCATTTGATAATTTTTTCTGTGCATCTTTCATTAACTGTTCAGCAATTTTTGGATTTGCTAAACTAGAACTTAAATG
>CAYMTF010000141.1:0-1933 GCA_964393295.1 uncultured Methanosarcinales archaeon
CCCCTCTTTAAGACGTAAAATTCTTCTTCGGAAACTTTTATAACTCATCTTACCGCCAGTATCTGAATATATCTTATAAACTTCTCCAGAACGTTTACCAGAATTTTCTTTAATTAAATCTAAAACATGCAACAGATCCGGATCCAATGTTTCAGTAGATTTTATGTGAAAGTCATTCACTTTTTTAATTGCTTCAGATACGTGAATCTTATTTATCTTACGAGCGCTTTTCTCCTCAGCTATATTACCAGATTCCCTCATCAAGTATAAACCAATCCTAATATCCTTGACATCTAAACATTTCTCAATAAGATCACTAAAAGCCTCTTCATCCCAACAATTACTAACAAAAGAATATTCTCTTCTTTGTAACAATATACCTTTAATCTCTTGCTGGTTATAAGATCTGAAATTTAAAAATTCTGGATTTAACCTACTTCTAATCCTTTCATCAACATCGCCATAAGTATCTCGATAATTAGTAATCAAAATTATAGTTTTTCTATAAATATCTTCCAAAATGGTATACAAAAAATTAGTATCCTCTAATTTATCAATCTCATCAAAAATAAAAACGGCAGAACATTTGTTTAATTTAGTCTTGATCAAATCAAAAAGATCACTAGTTTTCTTATTTTGAATAAATTTAAATCCTAATTGGTCACATATTTCAGAATATACCTTAAATGTAGTGTTTTCTTTCCAACAATTAACATAAATAGGAGTTATTTCCTCAGATTCTTCTTCTAATTCTCTTATAACATGTTTACACGCAGAAGTCTTACCTATCCCAGGAGCACCATAAACAAATAAATTTCTACCAGTATTACCTTGAAATAATGGTCTTATTACTGTTGCAAATCTAGTCTGCTCATTTTCACGAAATTTCATAACTTTTGGTTGAAAATCATAATCCAGGACTATGGTGTCCCTAAACAACGTTTCACCACTACGGAGCATATCTTTAAAGATTGACATGACTAAGAGGTATTAATCTCCTTTTATTAATTTTTGTTTAGGGGAGTGGATAATTAAACTAGACAATGTTTAAAGAGATCAGAAGTTTTTTATACTTTAAAGATAAGTTACTGTTTTATGAAAAAAACACTCGTCATTTTGAGTATCTTAATATTAGTTCTAACACTAATATCTTGTTCTAACACAGAAATTACTGAGAATAACAATTTAGAAGAACAAACCGATGAAAAAGAAATTGTTATCAAAGAAGATACAGAAAGTGATTTAGTCCAAGATAAAGAAACTGAAGCAGAATTACCTGAAGAAAATATTGAATCTTTAGATACTGAAAATGAATTAGAAGAAGTTTTTGAGGATGATTTTGACATGGATGATTTAGATGCAGAATTTGAAGAAATGGATTCCTTGTTAGAAGGATGGTAAAAAATTAATTTTTCTTTCTTTTTATCTCAGTTACACCATTCATATATGGCCACAAAACTTTAGGAATCTTTACAGTTCCTTTAGCAGTTTGAAAATTCTCAAGAATTGCTGCAATTGGTCTTGTATCAGTTAATGCGGTATTATTCAATAAATGAACAAAATCTTTTGTTTTCCCATCTTTAGAAAGATATTTTGTATTAAGAGTTGTTGATTGATAATTAGTACAATTACTACAAGAAGTTACCTCTCTATATCTTCCTCTCTTATCATCTTGAGCAGGGAACCATGCTTCAATATCATATTGTAAAGATTGTTTATTACCAATATCTCCAGTACAGATATTAACCACTCTAAACGGAATTCCTAACTCTTTAAACAGATCTTCAGCATTTGCCTGTAAAACGTCAAAATACATTGATGATTCTTCTGGAACGCAATAAACAATTTGTTCAACTTTATGAAATTGATGTACTCTAAAAATTCCTTTTGTATCTCTGCCGTGAGAACCTGCTTCTTTTCTGAAACAAGCACT
>CAYMTF010000142.1:0-1924 GCA_964393295.1 uncultured Methanosarcinales archaeon
GAATTCTAAAAACTTCCACTTAAATTAAGTATATTTAGGAGGAAGTTAAAATGAAATTAGAAAAGATGATTAGAAAAGGAATAGTTGGTTCAGCATTATTATTGAGTTTAGCTGGTTGTGGTGGAAATGTCCCAAATCAAGGGAATTATAAAGAGGATATAAGTACAATTGATGCCTATACAGAAGAATCTTCTTTTTTTGTCCCAGCAAAGGATATATCTGAGGAAAGAGAAGAAGTTTATTCAGATGATATTGGAGTTGAAGATTCATACGTTAATGAGGTAATTTCTAATGTTGAACCTTGTTTCCCTAATTTAAATAATTTCCCGGAAAATTGGGAATATAGTGATGTTTTGATGTGTGTGACAATTGATTATGAAGGAGTTTCTTCAGAAATTGTAACTTCTGCTGATACTTATAACATGAAAACTTTTTGTAGGAGAAGTTATAAAGAAACAACATTTGATTCTGAAAGTTTAACTATTAATGATAAAATAGAAATTACCTCTATGGAATGGGATAATGATGAAGATTTTCAAAAAAATTATTTTAATATTTTAGAAAATCTTGAGACGTTTATTCCTTTTAAATCTCAAGAATATAAAACAATTACTTTGATTGATAGTCCTTTTTTGTATGTCTTGTCCCAATTTAAGGGTTCTGAAGTTGTAGATAATCTAGCAGATATTATGAGAGATAATTGTAGTAGTTTAAAAGAAGTTGATTATAAAAATAATTAGTTTTGCTTTGCTTTTTTATTAAATTAATTTTTCTTTCTTGTAGACTCTGACCTAACGAAAACAAAAGTGTCACGTTTTTTACCCAAAGGCATTACTTTTGTAATTAATTCTTTAATTTTTAACATTAATAATGTAATGAAAAAAATAGTTTGTTCGTAAACTGTGGCAGCAGATGACCTAATATTTTGCTTAGGTATAACTTTTGTTTATCCCTCCATCAATTTTACAAACCTATCAAAGCTAGCTTTATTCTTAGGGTTAGAAAACATTTCTATCATCTTATCTATACTAAGCTCGTTTTGTATTCTCACGTTCTGCTCATCTTCCATTAAGTATTCAACTTTTAATGCAGTACCACAAGTGTTACAATATCTAGATATGTTATCATTAATAGTGCCACATGCACAAGTTAGTGCTTTATGTTTATCTTCATCTGACTTAATTGATATACCATTAAGAGACTTACAAGCTTCTAGTAATTGCTTCTTACTAGTATGGCAATATTGTGTAGGCATATCTGAACCAGGAGTCCATCCAAAATATAACCTCATAACTGGTTCAGTCCATTCAGTACCATTAATTGAAGCTCTACTATGTCTGAACCAATGTAAGTTACAAGGTTTTTCTAAGCCAACTCTTTTGAAACATTTTTTAATTAATTTAGAAACACCTACATGTTTTAACACTGCATTAGGTTTACTAGGTGACTTACCCAACCAAATAAATGCATTACCGTTATTATCAGGAGTATGGTTATGCCATTGAGCAATTAAATTCTTAGACTTAACAATTTGGATAGTTCTCATACCAGTTTTACCAGTTACTGTTACATCCATATGAGTCCTATGGCTTTTGATGTCTTTCCACTTCATATTAAGTAGTTCGCCACTTCTAACTCCACTTTCATGTAAAAACCGTATTAATGCTTTTTCCCTTATTTCTTTACACCCTTCATCTAATACCTTCTTTATATCTAAGTCAGTAAGAAGTAAGGCAGGGTCTCTTTCAATTCTTTGGGAGCTACTAGATACATTTTTTTCAATATAATGGTATAATTTCCTAGCAATAATTCTTTCTACCCTATCTTCAGAGTCAACTCTGGAGTCTTCTTCTTTATACCAAGCATAAAATTGTTTAATACATCTCCTATAGTCTGCTTTAGTAGCTTCACTATATGTTTTAAC
>CAYMTF010000143.1:0-727 GCA_964393295.1 uncultured Methanosarcinales archaeon
AATAATGATTGCACATATGATTAAAAATGATTTTTAACAATAAGAAACAAGGTCAAATGACTATTCAGTTTAATTGGATATTTGTTCTTGGTGCTGGAACGGTTATTCTTATCTTTTTTGTGGGGATAATTGTCAAACAACAAGCGATCTCTGAGCGTAATTTGAGTTACGAGATTGTAAACATTTTGCAATCCATCATTACTGGTTCAACAGTTTCCGAACAAACAAAAAATTTTATTGATTCTAGCTCACTAAAAAATTATGTGTTAGAATTTAATTGTGAATCTGAGGGGGGTGGTTTTAGGGATATATTTTCTGGTTATGGGATCAAAGGTTCTGGCGCCAGCGTTGAAACCCCAATTGAAGCTATATTTTCACCTAAAGAAATCCAAAGTAACCAAATCATTGCATGGAGTATGCCTTTTAAATTTCCTTTTAAAGTAATGGATGTGTTAATGTTGACATCTCTTAGCACCAAGTATTATTTTATTGGGTCTAGTGAGCCAACCTTCCTTACTGAGTTAGAAAATTCTACTGAAGGTTTAAATGTAGATTTTATTGATAGCTTTGAGGAAGTAAATGCAGTGGGTAATTACCATGTCAAGATCGTTGATTTTGATTCAGGGGTACAGGGCTCTCAAATTACTAACAATGGTCCGGTCCCAGAAAATTTAAAATTATTACAGGAACAAGAAGCATTACTTGATCAAGAACTCGACAAGTTAGT
>CAYMTF010000143.1:737-1922 GCA_964393295.1 uncultured Methanosarcinales archaeon
GGGCACCGGGGGGGTGAATTTTTATGAGAAGTCTGGCACAGTGTTCAAGAAAGTTAATGGTGCAGAGGTTCAATTGGTTTCTATTAAACCAGAAGAGCGTGATGTTTCTAAATATGGCATCATTTTTTCTTCAGGGGAAGATGCATACAAATGTAACATGATGAAAGTGTTCAAACGTTTAGAGATTATAACAAAGACTTATGAACATAAATATGAGGAGCTAAGAACTTATTATGATCCTTCATCACTTAGTTATTGGGATCATGAAAACCCCGCATGTTATGCTATTTTAGAATCTGATGATTTAATTAATGCATTTTCAGGATTATTAAGTTCATCTCAAGGGTGTAGTTATGGTGGTTATGGAGCTTGTGAAGAAATGTTCACATATGCATTAACAATTAAAGATAAAAACGAAAAATTAGATGAGGCCGGTTGCATAAAATTATATTGATATGGCACCTAATAATAAGAAAGCTCAATCACGTATGATGGAAACTATTGGGGTATTATTTATATTTTTCATATTAATAGTCTTTGCACTGATATTTTATTATAATTATCAAGAAGTAAGTTTACAAGAGAGACACAGGGAGTTAGTTGCATCAAGAGCAATGGATACAACTCTAATCTCTCTTTTTTTACCTGAATTACAATGTAGCAGGGGGAATTCAGAAGCGGAGGACAATTGTATAGATTTAATGAAATTACGTTCTTTGAATAAAACTTTCAAAAGGTATTCTAATGAATACTATTTTAACATGTTTGGTTATTCTCATATCTATGTCCAGATGGTCCATCCCGGTAATAAGTCTTGGACTATTTATCAACGGGAGAAGTTATCTACTGGTCTTGATGGGAATACATCAATATCTTGGTCTATAAAAGAACCAACTTACTTTATTGTAACTTTACGTGATGAAGTTCATGGGGCACCAGAGTTAAATTATACTAACCCCACTCTTTTTGAAGAGAGAGGAGTTTATAGTTTTGGTTATTTAGTTGTGGAGGTATATTCATGAAATTTAAGAAAAAAGCTCAGGCAGAAATGATCGGGTTGGTTATTATAGTAATCATGCTTACTATGGGTATGTTGTTTATGGCCAGATTCGCTTTAAAAGATGATGCAGAAAAAAAAATATTTACTCGTAAAGGATTAGCTTATAGTGCAATGAGTGCAATCCT
>CAYMTF010000144.1:0-1909 GCA_964393295.1 uncultured Methanosarcinales archaeon
AATTTTATTATGATAATAAAACCAACAATAGTAACTTTAGTTTGTACAATATTCAAGTATACTAAGAAACCATCATTCACAACAGGTATTTATTTGAGTCAAATAGGGGAATTCTCTTTAATAATTGCAGCACAAGGATTGTTAGTTGGGCATTTAAGTCAAGATGTTTTTTCCTTTATTGTTCTTTTAACGTTAATCTCTATGGTTTTGACATCTTATTTAATTAATTATCAAGAAGGTCTTTTCAAATTTTTAGATAAACCATTATTATCGAAATTAGAAGTTTTTAATACTGAAGGTTTAGAATTTTTTCAAGGTGATGTTAAACCATCTATTATACTTTGTGGGCACAATAGGATTGGTTATAGTATTTTAAGAAGTTTAAAGAAAATTAAAAAGAAAGTATTAGTTGTAGATTATAACCCAGAGATAATAACTAAATTAGCAAAACAAGGTTATCATTGTATATATGGTGAAGCAGGTGATGAAGAGATAATAGAAAGAATGCACCTGAAAGATATTAAGATTTTTATTTCAACAATTCCTAGTTTTAGTGAAAATACAATGTTGATAAAGCGTATAAAGAAAGTTAATAAGAAAGCTAAGATATTTGTAACAGCAGATAATATTGAAGATGCTTTAAAGTTTTATTCATTAGGGGTGGATTATGTAAATTTACCTCATTTCTTAGGCGGAGAAAAAGTTGCTGATTTAATTACTTCATTACGTAGAAGAAAAACTAACCTTAAAAATGAACGTTTTGATCATATTGAAGATTTGAAAGGAAGAAAAGACTTTGGTCACGAACACCCTTCTAGTTTGTTTTAATATCCCCCTATAACTTCCATTGGATTTGATATTCTTAAGTAACCATTATAAATAACTTCATTTTTTAGGTTTTATAATGAATTTTCAAAAGATCCCACCGGTAGAAAGAGGAAAGTTCTATGTAGAGTTAGCTTTTTCAAAAGCTAGAATTAAAGGACAACAAAAGAATCTTACTGGTAATTGGTTACAAATAATTAGAAAAAAAGAATGTCTTAAAATTGATATAATTAAAGATACAATAGCTTCAAAATTAGATGCCTTAGTAAAAAATTTCCCTAGTATTGATCATTTACCTTTCTTTTATGTGTTATTATTAAAATCCACTTTAGATTTTGTTGAATTTAAGAAGTCATTAGGGTCATTAACTTGGGCAAGAAAAAAAATATTGGATTTACAAAGGATTTATGTTAGTAAGATAATGGGAACCACAACTCGTGGTGATATTAAAAAGCATTCTAAAGAGTTTTATGGAAGAATTTCTTCAGTTATGAAACAGATAGATAAAAATTTAGTTTTTTTAGAGAACAGCCGTAAATTAATGAAAACTTATCCAGATATTAAAGAGATGTTTACAGTTGCAATTTATGGTTTTCCTAATATTGGTAAGACTACATTTTTGAACAAATTGACCGGAACAACTGCAAAGATTGCGGCTTATTCATTTACAACCAAAAGTATTAATTGTGGTTTTTTTACCCATAAAGGTCAAACAGTCCAAGTATTAGATGTACCTGGAACCTTGGCCCGTGAAAACAAAATGAATTTAATTGAATATCAAGCAGATTTAGTTGTAAAGCATCTTGCAGATGTGGTGATCTATATTGTGGATATAACTGAACCGTTTCCTTTAAAAGATCAATTAAAATTATATAAAAAAGTTAAGAAAATAAAACCAACTATGGTTTTTTTAGGAAAAGAGGATATCCTGACAGAAGAAATGTATGAAGATTTTAAAGATTTAAAGATTAATATTTATTCTATAGACGAATTAAAGAAGATCATTTCAGATAAAGCTAAAATTAAAAAAGAAGAATATATCAAAGAACATGGTGAAGAAGAGCCAAGAAAGAAAAAGCGTAAA
>CAYMTF010000145.1:0-1889 GCA_964393295.1 uncultured Methanosarcinales archaeon
TTCCTGGTGATACTATATGGGGGGGAGAACCCTATCATAAATTCTTGAAATTGTAATTTGTTCCCTGCGTGTCTACCACCATTAATAACATTAAAATATCCGTGTGGCATCACAAATTTAGAATCTAAATTCATTAATTGATGAATATATTCATATAAATTTAAACCGTGTGCTTGTGCACCTGCTCTTGCACAAGCCAAACTTACTGCTAAAATTGCATTTGCGCCTAACTTACTTTTGTTCTCCGTACCATCAAATTCTTTTAATAATAAATCAATCTCATGCTGATTAAACACTGACACACCCTCTAATAAGGAAGAAATCTTTTGATCAATGTTCTTAATAGCTTTCTTGACACCTTTACCACCATACCTTTTTCCGCCATCTCTAAGTTCAACCGCTTCATGAATACCGGTTGATGCTCCACTAGGAACAGATGCAACAAAAAAACCGTCATCGGTCTCAACTTGTACTTCTACAGTAGGGTTACCTCTACTATCCAAGATTTCTAGAGCTCCGATTGATTTAATTATTGACATTTTATTCCTCTTCATCATAATAAAAACTTTCATCAAATCCTTCTTCAAAAAAAGGCTCCTCAAATAAATCAAAAACTTCAAAAGATTTTTTAGTCGTGGCCTTATCCCCAGTGAGACCATTTTCAATAAATAATTCAATTGAATAATTTCCTAATTCTTGCTCTTCAGTCAATTTTATTGAATCGTAATAATAAACTAATTCTTCACTATTATTACTTTCCATCTCATAAAATTTGTCGTACTCTTGATCATTATTTATTAACACGGCGCCATTATAATCTATTAATTTATAATTTTCAATCAATTGTAAAGAACCATTCAAAGTTTCTGCTTTGACTTCAAAAAAGAAAAATACTTCTTCACCAGGAAAAAACGAATTTACTTCTTCCTCGCAACCTTCTTTTGCTTGAGCATCATAACAAAACCTAAAATTTTTGATTTCTAATTTAGGGTTATATCCAGAGAAAGAGTCTACATTAGTACTTATGAAATCTTGTTCTGGGTCTCCGATAAATTCAATATATCCAAAATTGATTAAACCAAATACTAATCCAAAAAGAAGTGTAACTACCCCTAAAACTATCAATAATTTTTTTGTTTCTCCTTTATTGTTTTTAATCATTTTAATTATGCACCCATCCATTTTCCTTACATTCCCATTGTACACCATCTATGTCTAAGGCAACATTAAGAGTTTCATGATTTCCACATCCTGCTGAAGTACTGCTTGAACAACAAGCCCAGTTGTTTTGATAACAAATCCAAGAACTACTGCCATAATCTTCAGCATGAAGATTCATTGGATTATCCAAACAAGCATTTGCATGATTACCATTAGTGGAAAATGTAAAACCGCCTTCGGCCTCCCAATACCTTCCGGATGCCGGAACAACTCCTTGGTCATAACCTATAACTCTATTTGTATTATCTATTATTGTCCCTGGTTTAACCATCATGATTGCACAATCATCATCACAAGTGAGGCAATCCGCCTCCCAAGCACCAATTGCACAATTATTTGAACCAGATGGTTTTATACTTGCAAACACTCTATGAAACCCACTATCATAAATACCCTCCCCATCATTCATACAATCACTATCTGAATTACGATCCTCACACAACTGAACATTATCCATCATTTCACAATTATCATTTCCACCACACATTATTGGCTGATTCCAGATTGAATTTGTCTGGTCTGGACGATTCTTACATATACCATTATCATCCCACATAGTAATTGTTGACGGGCAGGTACAACCATTAATTTCTTGACCATTAGTACACGGAGGAATGACAGTTTGGCCACAGATAGCAGATGGTTCTGTTCCACCAGCGGCTGCACCT
>CAYMTF010000146.1:0-311 GCA_964393295.1 uncultured Methanosarcinales archaeon
TAAAGTAATTTATCACCTTTATATTTTTTAAATCTATAAAATGCAGCTGCCAAGTCTCGAGTGTGATATGTTGTACCACCATTAGATTTCCTAAGTAATAATGGTGGCATATTATATTTTTCAAGATCAACTATTAATGCACCATCAGATATTTCTGTTTTTGTTTTTGTTTTAACTTCTTCAATTGTTTGATCTAATACTTTGTTATAAAATGCTTCACCTTGATAATAATCAAACTTAATATTCATTAATTCATAGACCTTTTCAAATTCCTTTAAACTTAATTCTCTAAACTGTTCCCATAATTTTGT
>CAYMTF010000146.1:321-1816 GCA_964393295.1 uncultured Methanosarcinales archaeon
ATATCTCTGGCGGACAAAAACAACGCGTGGCCATCGCCCGCGCCTTGATCAACGATCCACCCTTGATCATTGCAGATGAGCCCACGGGAAACCTGGATAGTGTCACTGCCGAAACCATCTTCCAAATTTTTGAAAGCTGTTCTTGCTTCTTCAATTAGGTTGTCATCCTTTTCAGCTTCATCATGAAATTTAACATAAATTTTCAATAAAAATTTAATTGGATCTTTTTTTAGTTCTTCTTCGTTTCCCCATTTTTTGAAGGCCACAATCAATTTTCCAAACTGTGTACCCCAATCTCCTAAATGGTTTATCCCTATAGGTTTGTAACCTAAATTCTCAAGGATTTTATAGATACAATTTCCTATTACAGTAGATCTTAAGTGTCCAATCCCAAATGGTTTAGCAATATTTGGTGCAGAGAAATCCATCACAATTGTTTTATTTTTTCCAACATTTTGTTTCCCATACGATTTCGCTTGTTTGTAGATTTCAGTCAATACTGTTTCTGACATAACTTTTTTGTTTAGAAAAAAGTTAAGATATGGTCCTTCAGATTGAATTTTTGTGATGAATGAGGGCAGATTTTGTTTAATTTTACCACCTAGTAATTCTGCTTTTTCTTTAGGGTTACCTTTGATTTTCAGCTTAAAACATGGGAATGAATAATCTCCCATTTTTGGATTTGGTGGGACTGATATAATATTACTAATCTCTTTTAATTCTAAATTAGTATTATCTTTAATTAGTTCAGCTAGTTTAAGTTTGAAATCCATCTGATTAATTGTTTGATTGTTTAATTAAAAACCTTGTGGTTAGATTGTATTATATCTCTCCAGAATTATTTTTTTGATCAAGAATTAGTTTAGTTACTTTCCCATTGGTAAATGTTTTTACCAATTCAGTTGTTTCTTTAACGATCTCATTAAACTTTTTTGTTGTGATTGGTGGAAGTGTTTCAATATGTATAAGTACATTTTTTGATTTTTTATTTATACCTGTTCTTTTATTCTTCCAAGTATCAAATTTTGTTGAAATAAGGTTGTTTTTTTCATTTTGATCACAACAAATTAACGCTCCTTTTTTCACAGTTTGTATCATGTTCGGTTTTTCTTTCCCTTTGGAGATTTTGAAAGTTAAATTCCCATCAATCTTTTCATAATTATCGGTTCCTATTGGGATTATATGTTTTAAGGAGATATGGTTGGTTATGTTTTCAATAACATTTTTTGTAATTATCTTTTTCCCACTCAAAACTTTTTTCATTAATACTTCAACAGATGTGTGATAATGTTTAGCATCTTTCCCAAATTCTTCTTGTGCAGTTGTCCATGTTGAGATCATATGATGATTTTTTAATTCTTCTTTATTAAATGTCAATTTAATCAAATCAGAAACTTCTTTTAGTAAGTGTGCAGATTCTTTTAGTTTAGAATTGTTATCTGCTTCTTCTATTTTTATGAATGCAATTTTAAATTTAGGGTTAAATCTTCTGAAA
>CAYMTF010000147.1:0-1798 GCA_964393295.1 uncultured Methanosarcinales archaeon
ATGCAAGTAAAAGCTTGAAAGACCATATTAAGCGGGTTGAGAACATTCTAAATAATAAATCAGAAGAATTGAGGCCACAAAAAGCTATTCTCGAATTAGAAGAATTAAATTCCCAACATATTTCTTCTTATCTTAAAACTCAAATATGGGATGTTATTAGTAGATTAGAATCATTAAATAATTAGTTATTCTCTTATTCTAAATTTAGATTTAATAAACAAAGAGTTAGGGACATAAAGAAGGTCGTCATTGATAGTTCTGATTTCAGTTTCTAACAAACCGATGTTTTCAATTGTTCCTTTAATTTCTTTAATTTCAACCTTTGTCCCTTCTTTAAGTTTACTCTTACTTTTTATTATTGTCCAAGCAACAAAATTAGGGATTAAATCTTTAATCCCAACTAAAAAAGTAAGGATCACGACCATCAATATTGCCCCAAGTATCAAATATAGTACAATTGATGTTATTCCTAATTCTGTCAAGAAAAATATGATACTTATTAGGTAGATTATATAAGATAAAATTGAGCTTAATATTTCTTCACCGTCATTATGATAATTAATTGTTCTAAGAATTTTGTTAAAGTTTATTTCTTCTAATGCTTTTTTACTTATTTTTTTAGTAAAAGTACCGATTATAAATCCAATCAATAGAATTAGTGTTCCTATTATAATTTGGAAAAAATAATCTTTTAAAATATTAATAAAGTTTTCAATCATCTTCTTTCAATTTTTTACAAAGTATCATTTATAAAATGTTTGTATCATCACGTTTTTTTGTGACGTTTAAACATAAAAACACTAGCAGAACTTAATATGATGGTTCCAGTTATAACCACATAAATTATTTTACCTATTATATCTGCGTTAGGGAACCCCTGTTGTATTGCAATTTGAGCGATAGCCGCTGCAGCCAAACCTCTTGCAAAAATTATGTTTACTAGTTTTCTGTCCTCATCTTTATAATGGCCAGTTAATAATAGAGAAGCAAACCTTGAGCCCATTAAAACAAAAGAAATAATGATCCCAATAATTAATGCTTTTATATTAGTCAAGTCTATTAAAATACCAATATAAACAAAGAAAAAAGTTTTTAGGAAGAAAGAGATTTGATGATAAAAAAATTCTTCGGAAGCAGTTGTGATTGAGGTACCCAGGTCTCCTTTGATAATATTTGCGTTCTTCTTTTTATTTTTTATTTTATTTTTGGATGTTATACCAATAACTATAGAAGATAGCTGTTTAGAATTATTTAAGATTAATCCAAAGAATAATGCTGCAATTGCGCCTTCACCGTTAAGAAACTCTGCAACAACATAAATTAGTAATAAATATGCTATCGCAATCATATAATTGTGTTCTTTGAAAACCCTTGTAACTAATAAAATCCAAATAATTCCTCCAATAACACCAATCATTGCAGCAACAGCAAACAAAGCAGAGATCTCTGCAAAAGTTTTTTGCAATCCAAAACTACCTAATTTGTACACCTCTAAAACAGTTAGTGAAAATACAATACAAAACACGTCTGTTAATGCTGATTCAAGAGTTAAGAGAGAATATATTTTTGATTTTATTCCCATCCCTTTTAACACGGGGATAACAAAAGCAGAAGAGACACCACCTAATGCAAAACCAGTAAGTAAGGAAACAGTAAAAGAAAACTTGAATAATAACATAATGGCTGCAATAATTACTGAAGATATTGCAAAATTATAAAGTGTGAGCATGAAACTATTAGAAAATTCTTTGATTAGAGATTTCAGATTAATATTAAATGCACCATCAAATAATAAAAA
>CAYMTF010000148.1:0-1796 GCA_964393295.1 uncultured Methanosarcinales archaeon
TTTTAACTATAGGATCATCCCTTTTTTTGAAACAAGATTGGCAGATCATTTTTCTTTCTTTATAGCATAAAAGGAAAGAATTTGCGTCAACCATGAGGTTACATTTTGGACATTTTGCTTTTACAAGGTTAGACATCATGATATTATGAAAGAATTAGTAGTATATATTATTTTGTACATTCAGAAATAAATAACCAAATAAGGTATTATAGATTATTTTTTACTGGTTTCACTGATTATTTTAATTGATTTAACTTTCTCAGTAATATACTTATGTTGTAACCTTTTGTTTAGGTTTTCCATTAAACCTCGTTGTTTTATTAGGACTTTAGAAAATAATTGATTATCTTTGATAAAATGATTCGGATAGGTCTCTTTGAATATCTTAGCATGATCTTTAATTTTTATAGGTGGTCCAATTTTGATCTCAGATTTTGGTAATTTATTCTTTTTGAATAAGAAATACATTTTAGCATTACTATTCTGATCCCATTCCCAATCAACTTTTTTTATATTGAATTTTTTTAAATTTCTATTCAGATTTTTGAACACTTTCAAGATTTTTGCGCCAACAACATCTTTTTTACCTGTTAATGGTTCAATCTCTAAATATATTAAGTTTAATTTATCCTTTTTACAAATAGTTTGAAGGTCTTTTAATTTGATCTCTTTTCTAGTGAATATATCTTCGTCTTTATGTTTGAGAAATTCTTTAGCTGAATTTTTGAATGATTTAAATTTCTCATCAGTCAATGCTGCAGCAGCATTCCTCTTATTATCTACCGGATCAACAATTATTATTGGCGAATTAAGTTTTGATTTGTCTATTTCAAACATCACCATATTTTTTTTATAATATTTTTCAGGATCAATAATCACAGGTGATTTCCAATTGATTGATTTTCTAAGTAATTTTTCAAAAGACCCATAATGTATAGTCATAATCTCTAAGATATAACCAGAGAATCCACCTAGGTATGATTCAGCTCCATACAACTTTTGTCCTTTACAAAATTGTTTTGATAATCTGATCTGATCTTCTATACCTTTAAGTTCTTGCCTTTTTTTATTAACCCATTTAGAATGTAAAGGGGATATATCAGTAATATTTAATGATTCTTTTGAATCATTAATTTCTAATATTGGTATAAATTCTAATACAATGTTGTTTATTTCTATTTGAAAATAGTCTCTACTTCCATGTAATCGTTTAACTTCTTCATTTGGGAAAGTGTCTTCAATTATTTTTTCTAGTATATCTGAAAGTTGATCATTTTTTTTTTTATAATCGTTATAATTAAATTGGATGAAAATATCTATATCTTTATTATCTGACAACCAAGTATTTTTAGCACTACTTCCACCAAGGATAGCTTTAGCGTTTATTTTTGTTAATTTGTTACTAATTTTAGAAATAATTTCCTCACTAAAAGTCATAAATTTAGTATATTCTATCTTAGAAGGTTTAATCTTCTTAATTACTCTTTTGAGGACAGCATCCATAATTATTTATTAGTCATTCTCTTTTTATAAATTTAATCCTATTATCTTGTTGAAGATTCTTTAACTGATTAATAGTTTTAATCTTATTAAAGGGGTGACAAGGTTTTTTATATTATCTGTTCTTTCAATTTTTTATGGCTGTTTTAAAATTAAAAGTAGAATGTTCAATTTGTCATAATCAAGCAGAAAAATCCATGGTTAGGTTAATGAATCCTTTAGAGAAGGAGAAAAGGTATGAATGTTATAGGTGCTTTAAAGGGTCAAAAAACAATCCATTATTAAAAAGGAGATCT
>CAYMTF010000149.1:0-1729 GCA_964393295.1 uncultured Methanosarcinales archaeon
CAAATATACCATCATCTATAACAGTTTTAAAATCTGAAGAAGACAACTCTGTTATTCCATCACTAACAGCTCTTTTAATGACTCTATTACCATCATTGTCTTTATGAACATAAAGCCATACATCCCCAGTACTTAAATCTTGAATTACTGATGGAACACCACCTTGTCTTTCACTTGCAAAAACAATGTCGTCACTTGGAGATTCAAATGATCCATCTAAATCTGACCCAACGTACACTAAAGAATTGGATCCAGATGAGACATAAAGTAAATAACTATCATCCTCTAATTGAATAATATCGGGGTCACTAAAACTTCTTATTGCACCTGAATCAGGATTAGTGTTAAGTTCAGCTTCTACACGAGTTTCTGAAACTAATTGAAACAAAGGGAATGTGCTTAAAGAACTACGTGCTGAATGAATCTCTTTAGTACAACTCTCAACCTCTTCAGGGCACATTGCTGGATCTTGTCCTTTTACACCAGGGAGATAAAATAAAACTAACTCATCACCATCAACAATCAAGGAAGGGTCAACCCAACCATCCTCGTCTCCTCCCTCAAGAGAGGCAGTACCTGTCTCAATAATATTAAAACATTTATCTAAAACATCATAATTATGGTCCCCTCCAGATGAAGTGTGAAATAAATAGATATAATCATTATAATAAACAATATCTGGAACACTACCCATATGACCATTATCAAATTCCTCAATTAATTCCCATTCTTCACCATCATCAGAACCAGCTAAAAAAATTTCATGATTTTTAGGGCTATCACAATCCTCATGGGAACAAGAGTTAAAAGCGATTAAATAATTCTGTGCTTCTAATGGGGAATCACATTCTACTTGTTCTTCCTCAAAAACTTTTTCGCTTTCTAAACTTTCCTCTGCTGCATCTACAACTGAATGTTCTTTAACCTTACAATCTTTAGGGCATAAATTAGGATTCTTTAATTCAAAATTGTCACAGATACCATCACCACAGAATTTATTTATTTTGTTTTCTTCTTTAGAGCAAGAGCTCAATAATAAAACTAATATTAATAATGAAATTAAAAATATCTTCCTCATTCTTATTTCCATTTTATAGTGATTATTTTTCTTTATATAAATATTACTAGATATAAAAATCATAAAACAAATTAGAAATATTTAAATAAGGATCATTTTGTTTTAATAACTAAGCCAACGTGGCACAATCTGGTACTGCGCAAGACTGGAAATCTTGTTTCCTTCGGGATATCCCGGTTCAAATCCGGGCGTTGGCGCTTCTTTTTTATTAAAGTCCGCAACTACAAAATAAGCCGATTTTTAGGTATGGCGTTATCAGAATGAAAAGCGCCACTGCCCAACGTCTCTTAAAAAGTAAACCCCGATACATCAATATTTGGTCATTTGCCAGATAAAATCAATTTCTTTAATTTTGATCTAAGAATGCCATTGAGATATATAATTCCTTCTAAGTAAATATGGCCATTACTGGTCCATAAAGTATAAAAAAGGCCACAGGGGAGGTTTAGTCACTGGAAGGTAACAAATGAACCAAAAGTTTATATAAGATCAGCCTTTTTTATTAAAACTAATAGGTAGCTGTTAGCCTAATAAAACAGTGGGCTGGAGATAACAACCATGAATTGTTGATGCTTATGCATGTATGAAGACAAAAGTCTTCAATAAAATTCTAAAAACTTCCACTTAAATTAAGTATATTTAGGGGGAAGA
>CAYMTF010000150.1:0-1729 GCA_964393295.1 uncultured Methanosarcinales archaeon
AATCCGTAAAGTCTATTGGAAGTGCGTTGAATCCTTTAAATTGGTTTGGTGGTGGTAGTTCAAATGATGATGACCCACTAGATGATGGTGGCAGTTCTACAACTGATCCTAATACAACACCTCCTGGGCGAGGGGGTTATCCTTCATCGGGGAAACCAGATAAAGAACCTAGTAGTGGTACAGAAAACCTTGAGGCTGCAGAAGAATCTTTAACTATTAAAGAATTGGGTTTTATTAAAGAGGCACATAAAGGGTTAGATAAACTAAGTGTTAATTTTGATAAATTAAAAGAAGATTTTAGAAAAAGTTCTGAGGACGATAAATTAAATAAATCTATAGATAAATTAAATGCAGATGTTCAGTTATTGGTAGAAAAACCTTTGAGAGAGGTAGAAAAATTATCTAAAAAAACTCAACGGCTAGCTCGGAAATTAAAAAGAAGAATAAATAAAGAGTTAAATAGGTCTGATTTTACTGAGAAAGAATCAAAGATATTTGCTATATCTCAGAATATAAAATCAGAAGTTCATAGCTTGCTTAAAGATAAAGTAAAAGGTTTAAAAAAACATCTTAAAGATTTAAAAAGCAAACCAAAACAAGATAAAAGTTATAACCTTAATTTCTTTAATTATGCTAATAAAACCTTAAGTAGTATTTCTGGTGGTTTGAAGAAAGTGTATAATGAGATCTCAATGTTGGTCAAATTAGAACAAGATCTTAAAAAAGAGATTTCTAAATTAAAAAAATAATTTTTTTATTTTAATTATATGTTTTATGATTTACTATTAATAAGCTGTTTATTTCTTAACATCTAGAAAAACTTTATAAACAATAAAACTTTCTTTTATCATATGGTGATAGGACAATCTTTAATTGCAACATTTTCTCTTTCTCTATCTGTAATGGATAAGATAATTAGTATAGGTGATCTTAGTTGGATGGGGTTCCCACATGGAACTGTTGTAATTGGTTTAACTAGGCTTCTTATTTGGTTAGCTATTTTCACATTGTTTTTTGCTTTATTCACATCAGTTGGATCTTTGAGTAGGATTTTTCAGAGGAATCATGCAACTGTGATATCTTTTTGTTTAGCAACTATTACTGCAATTTTTATTCCTGCTCAAGCATTATTAGCTATGGGTTCAAGTTGGGCTTTATTGATCTCGGCTTTAATAATTGGTTTACCTTTGGGGGGTATATGTTATGTGTTATTTAGTGGCTTAATTCCTTCAGACACTCGTGGACAGATTTTTTTTAAATTTGTTTTAGTTTTACTTTTAGGCTGGATTTTAACTGCAATGAAGTACCACATTGGGAGGCTAGTTTAAATTGGTCTCATCTATTGTTTTATCATCAATAAATGAATTTATTGATTATGCCTTATTTTTCACTACTATTCTAGCTATTTATTATTTCATCATGTTACTTGGTGGTGGAAAGGAGACTGAAGAACAGAAAACCGAAAGATTAGCAACTCAGAAATATATTGGTGATAAGATATCTGAGAATAAAGAGAAAAAAGAGAAAGAAGCTGATAAAAAAAAGAATCTTATTGCAGAAAAAAAAGCTCAGGCAGTAAGAGAGAAAGCTCAGTCAGTTAGAGAAAAATTATTAAATGGAACTAAAGGCTTTATAATTAATGCTGAACAAGCTGCAGAAAAATTACAACATGATTCTTTTGACAAATTAACTGAAGGAGAACGATTAATTGCTCAAGGTTTTGTTGGTG
>CAYMTF010000151.1:0-1722 GCA_964393295.1 uncultured Methanosarcinales archaeon
ATTAACTCTTAATATCGGTCCATCATGAAACCCATAGTCTTTAATTTTGTGTGGTAGACTTTGGTATAAATTGTGTAATCCATTAATATCACTTCTTGGCCATCCCCCTTCAACTTCCATCTTTCTATCTCTTTGTTGGATCCGTGACCATGCTAAATCTCTTTCACCTTCTAAACATATTAATAAGTCAGTTTGTGGTAAAGAATTATTTTTTGATTTGAAGGCAATCTCTAAGGAATCCAATTCTCCATCACTCAAATATCCTTGTCTATGAAACAGGTCACAAAATATCAATAAGTCTTCTGGTAATGACCTATCTTTGATATAACTTTGTCCGGAGTTTTTAGCCACCATTCTTTGTTTGGATCTCATTTCTAAGAAATGCAATTGTAAATCATGACAATATTTAGGTTTGTCACCTAAGAATTTTTCTAATAATGGATTTTCTAATGGATTTTCATACAATGCTCCAATTCTTAAACTACTAGATAAGATACCAGCCAGTGTTGATTTTCCTAATCCAATATTTCCAGAGACTGTAATCAATTTTTGATTCTCTGCTAGGTAATCCCTCAATTTATTTTCTATTTTGATAGCATTTAAAGCAGCTTTTGTTTGATCTAATGATATCCAATCACCTAATCCTGGTTGTAAACTTTTAATATTTTGGAATGAAGAAATTTTTTGAGAGATTGAGTTAATCAAATCACTGAAATATTGTTCATTCTCAGCTTCTTTGTTTGCATCTATTGTAATTATTGGACAGTTGACTTTTTCATTTATGTATGTTTCATACAAATTGTTTAAGAGGTTTAAATATTCAGTAGGAATTTTTTCTTCAGAGTCCCTACCTCTTTTTTGTATCCTTTTTTCTAATGTTTCAACGTCTGCCTTTAGATATATCAAGACATCTGGCATTTTAACATTTTGTGTCATTAAACGGAATGTTTTTTCATATGTTTGAAATTCTTCTTCTCCCATAACGCCCATTATTGCTTGTGCTTTCCCAAACACGTGATAATCTTCTTGTAATGTTCTATCTTCAATAACAATCCCTTTCTGATTAGCAATATCTCTTTGTCTGGCTAACCTCCCATTAAAAAAGTTTAATTGTGCCATTAAAGCGTATCTTTTTGGATCAGAATAATATTTTTTCAATATGTCTTCATCAAAACCTTCATCTAATGCGATCACTTGTTTCTCTGCAACATTATTTTCATTTAAAACTTGTAAAAGAATTTTGTCTAATGGTGAAGTACTCATCTTTTTTGCTAAAGTTGATTTACCAGCACCAATATTTCCTGCAATACCTATATGAAGATCAGCCATCTAAATTTACCTCTTTAGATAGTTGTTTTTATGACTTATTTTAATTCATTATTGTGCTGTTATGGTTATTATGAAGAGGGGAGTTTATCAATCACCACTAATAAGGGACAAACAGGTCAAAACATTTATATAAGATCAGCCTTTTTTATTAAAACTAATAGGTAGCTGTTAGCCTAATAAAACAGTGGGCTGGAGATAACAACCATGAATTGTTGATGCTTATGCATGTATGAAGACAAAAGTCTTCAATAAAATTCTAAAAACTTCCACTTAAATTAAGTATATTTAGGGGGAAGAATGGCAAAAGTTTCATTAGAAGAATTAGTAGAATACACTAAAGAATTTGGACCTAAAGAAGTAGTTAGCGATATTCGTAGAGTCAAACTAGCTGAA
>CAYMTF010000152.1:0-1722 GCA_964393295.1 uncultured Methanosarcinales archaeon
TATTAATTATATTATCTGAATTAGTTAAAGACTCATTAAAATTAACCTCAACAGATTGGTCCACAATCTTAAAAGAATCAATAGACTCATCCTTATCTAATTTTTTAGAGATTAATCTTACACAACTATCACATTCTATATCCGGAACATAAATCTTTATTTTCATTTAATAACATAACCCTCATCAATGATAATCTTTTTTATTTTATCTAAAGTGATCTTAGAATCATCATAATTGACAACAACTTTATTATTTGTTGAGGAAGCTATGATTGAGAATATACCTGCTTGTTCTTCCAATTCGTCTTTGATTAAGGTTTCACAACTATGACAAGTCATCCCAGTTACATTTAATTCTTTTTTTACCATTAAACCTCCCCCCTATTAATGTTTAATAAGTTAAACAGTATATAATAGTTCTTAAACTAATTAAAATCGTCATGATGTTTTATAAAATCATGATTCTGTTTTTCGTCGAAGTTACTGAAATCATCTTCAACATAATTTTGAGATGAATTTAACCCAAGAGTATTTTTTATATCCTCAACTTCAGTTATTTTATCTTTGTTTAAACAAGCATTAATCAATCCCAGAAATAAAGGAGCAGGATTAGTTAAACTACTTTTTAATTCTGGATGAGCTTGAGTAGCAATAAAAAATGGATGATTATCTAACTCGATAAATTCTACTAAACGACCATCTTTAGATGTCCCAGAAATAACCAAACCTTGAGATTTTAATATCTGATGGAAATCAGGGTTCACCTCATAACGGTGTCGATGTCGTTCTGAAATTTTTAAAGAATTATAAAGTTTAGAAACTTTACTACCCTCAACAAGTTCTGCATCAAATGCACCTAACCTCATTGTGGCACCTTTGTTAATAATCCCTTTTTGTTCGGGCATAATATCAATCACAGGAGAACTAGTGTCAGGATTAATTTCAAAACTATTAGCATCACTAAGATTACACATGTTCCTTGCATATTCAACAACCATCAATTGTAAACCTAAACAGATCCCCAAAGTAGGTATATTATTTTTCCTACAATATTCAATAATTTTAAGTTTGCCTTCAGTTCCACGGTCACCAAAACCACCAGGGATTATCACCCCATCACAACCTTCCAAAGATTTTCCCACTGAGATTTTACCTGATTCAACACTGGTTGTTTCAATAAATCTTAATTGAATTTTTGCCCTAGTATGAGCGCTACAATGCATTAAAGCTTCATTTATACTAGCATAACTATCAGCTAAAGAGGTATATTTACCACAGATTGCAATAGTGATAAATCTGTCCAAATCTTTTAGGTTTAACAACAATCGTTTCCAATCTGAAAGGTCTGGAGGACTATATAACCTCAATTTTTTATGAATAATTTCACTTAAACCTTCCTCTTCAAAATAAAAAGGGATACTATAAACATTTTCAACATCAACACCGCTTATAACAGCATTACGATCAACATCACAAAAAGAAGAAATTTTATTCTTAATTTTTTCAGTAAGCTTTTCCTCACTACGACAGATTATTACATCTGGTTGAATACCCCTTTGCCTTAACATATTAACACTTTGTTGGGTTGGTTTTGATTTCTGTTCATCAACACCAGTAGGGATTGGTACATAAGTCAAATGAATATAAAGGATGTTTTCTTCGCCCACTTCTTTCCTCATTTGACGAACAGCTTCAATATATAACTCATTCTCAATATCACCC
>CAYMTF010000153.1:0-1681 GCA_964393295.1 uncultured Methanosarcinales archaeon
TTTTGGTGGCCTCAATTAACTGGTTCATTACGTATTCCTAATGAATAAGTTTTTTGATGTTAGAATTGGATAAAATAAAAAATAACTTATTTTGCTACAAAATCTAATAGGTCAATGTAAGTAGTTCCTGGGTAGTCTGTGGAATTAGTTCTCATCCATAAACTGTCTCCATTTGAGCTATAATCAATATTACAATTCGCATTTAGGCTTTCATCATTAAAAAAGATCGTATAATCTTCTCTCTCATTAAATGATTCAACCTGCAGATGGTTTATTTCATTTTCACCCCTAACATCAACATATATTCTTTGGTCCCAATTTATTCCATCACACCAAAAATATGAACCATAAGTATTTTCATTATTTTGATCTTCTCTTTCAGATGCAAACATGATTGTTTGTTCATTATCCTCACCTGTTTGGAACTCAACTATCAACAAAAAATTTGGTTGTCCTTGATATTTAAAATATAAATCTAATGTAAAATCTTTTTCTTCAATACTTTTCCCATAATCTATACTTGCACTACCTGCATTATTATGGGTAACATAACTGCCATTTGGAATTATCAAGTCACCATTAAATTGTTCAACTCCATCTCCACCTTCAAACCATCTCCAATTATTTAACGGCCCTTCATATTCCATATTGTCCATGAAATCATCACATAAGTAATCATCAACAGAGCACCTCCCCAGATTTTGTGGTTCTTCTTGTTCTTGCCCAGAATCGGTATTATCACCATTATCATTAGAATTGCCCCCAGAACCTATAGATCCATTGTTGTATGTACTGGTAGTGTTTCCATTAGAATCATCTCCACAAGATATCAGGTATGGACTTGCAATTAAAGATAATGCCAACGTCCCTCTGATTAAACTATTTTTAGTTTTTTTAATAATATTTTCTAATAACATTTTTTTAAAAGAATCAGAACTAATATTAAAATTCTTCTAAAAATTATAAGGATTTAAATATTAAAACTTCTCTTTTACCAATTAATGCAAAAAAGAGGCCAAGTTACTGTTTTTATTATTTTAGGTATAATAATGCTAAGTGCAACTATGTTTCTATTTTTTATTATTGCTGATATGCAAAAACAAGAATTGATTGCTGCAGAAGAAGACGTGGTTCAAAAATCATTCCAAAGAGAAGGTATGAGATTATATATTGAAGACTGCTTAATAGATAGTTTAGAAGAAGGGTTAATTTTAATAGGTAAACAGGGGAGGCTGTGGGAAGGTCAAGAGGGGGGTAAAATTGCCTTCCAAGAAGGTTACAATGGTTTAACTGTGGGACTAGGGGAATCTAATATGCTGTATTACGGGATAAACTACGAGAAGGAAATAGTTTATCCTGAAAGTTATCCCTGCAAAACTGAAAAAGAAGATTCTCCAGATTTTTGTAGTTATTCTTATCCAGACAAGGGTGCTTTTGGTTCCAAAGAAAAATTAAGTTTGAATGCAATAGAATCTGATCTTCTTGGTCATTTAAAATCTAAAACAATAAGTTGTGTTGGCGAATTTTTAGAATCAAATCTTTCTATCTCAAAAGATTTACTAGAGGGCGATCCAATTATCAACCTTAATTTCGAAAGTGAAGGGATTAGCGTGAGGGTAGAATACCCTATAGAATTAACTGTCTTAGATGAAACTTTGTTTCATTTAACTGAATTTAATTT
>CAYMTF010000154.1:0-1657 GCA_964393295.1 uncultured Methanosarcinales archaeon
AGATGGCTGAAGAAGTTGTTGCCGAAGAAGAATCTGCTGAAGAAGTGGAAGAATCCGAAGAGATGGCTGAAGAAGTTGTTGCCGAAGAAGAATCTGCTGAAGAAGTGGAAGAATCTGATGAGATGGTTGAAGAATCAGTTGCAACTGGCAATGAAGTAACTTTATCTATGAATGCTAAGAAATGGATGTTTACTCCAAGAGATTTGGATGTTACTAATGGTGACACTGTTACTTTAAACATTATTCCAGAAGGTTTAGATTTCACATTTGTGATTGAAGCATTAGATGTCGAGGAAGAAGTTTCTGGTAAAACTTCTGTAACTTTTGTTGCTTCTGAATCAGGTTCTTTTGAGATGACTTGCGGTTCATGTGAAAGCTGGAGAGGCATGACTGGTACAATAAATGTAGAATAATTTTTTTTAATTTTTTTTTTAAGTTGTTTTCTAAACCATTCTCTATACAATCTATTATCTTCCACAATAACGCTTTTAAAATAATTAAATCAGTGATTAATTATGGTTGTAAGTAAGGCTATAATTGGGGCAAGTTATGATAATTCTGGTAATCTAGAACAGGTTTTACAAAAAACTGAAACTCAGGCTATTAATGAAAGATTAAAATCTGGCCGATCACAACACAACTTATATCGTAGTGTTGATGATCAAAATACTTCCAAATTTAATTATTCTCTAAAAGGTATCCCATTGATTGCTTATAGTTTGATGAATTTTTATCATTCTGATATTGAGCGTGTAGCTTTGATTGGGAACACTACAACTTACAAAATATTCGATAGTTTTGTAAATTATTTTGATGTGAACAAGTCAGAAAAAAGGTTTGTTTTTGTTCATGAGGGTAATGAATGGAGTTTAGAAAATACTATCTATAAAGGTAAATCTGGAGTTGAAGCATATGATGACGAATCATTAATTTTTTGTTCAGGTGATTTACCTCTCGGAGTAAATATAAATCAATTTGCAAAAGATAAAGATCTTGAAAATTACGATGCTGTTCTTAATCTTAATTCATTAAAAAAGATTTATGATTTCGATCAAAACAATTTCAATAGAGTAAACGGTAGTGTCATTGGCCCATATAGAAGATGGCACCTCCCAGTTAAAGATAATTCTATTCCTAGTCAAAAAGATGTTCATTGGATTAAAGAAAATAATCTTTGGGCTTTTAATGTAGATGATAGTCTTTTACAGATGATCAATATTGGTTATAGTGGCAGAAAACAATATGATGACAACCCTGGAGAGAAAAAGGTGCGTGGTGGCAGGTGGAATGCTATTAAAGAATTAGCTTTAAAAGATGGCAAATGGTTAGACGTTCTTAAGTATTCTCCCAAAGTGTTTCCCTATCTTTTGATCAGAAAAATGACCTCTTATAACCCCTGTTTAATCAATTTCGATACTTTAAGTGACCTTGCTAGTATTAGTTTGGAACGTAAGGTTAAAATCAAGGCAACTCATTCAGATTTTGGATTTCTTAATGACATTGATTCAGCTGAAGACATTGTTTTTAATGAGTTAATGATGAAATCAGTTGACCCCTCTAGGATTTATGCTCATTGGGGTCAATTAAATGATTTTGGGAATCATTTAAGATCTGAAGACATTCCTATTGTTAACCAATTCCCGAGGTATTTCAATGA
>CAYMTF010000155.1:0-1421 GCA_964393295.1 uncultured Methanosarcinales archaeon
ATTGATTCTAATGGAATAGTTCATGTTGGAGCAAAAGATCTTGGTACTAGTAAAGAACAGAAGATTCAAATTACTGGGTCAACAACTTTAAGTAAAGATGAAATTGAAAAGATGAAAGAAGATGCTAAAAAATACGAAGCTGAAGATAAAAAGAAAAAAGAAAAAATAGAAGCTGAAAATAAAGCAGATTCAATAATCTTTCAATCTAAAAAAATGTTAGAAGAGCACAAAGATAAAGTTGATGAAGACACTAAAAAGGCGATTGAAGAAAAGATCTCAGAATTAGAAAAGGCCAAAGAAGCAGGTGAAACTGAAAAGATAAATGCCTCAATTGAGGAACTGAACAAAAAGGTCCAAGAAATTGGTGCAAAGATTTATCAGGAAGCTGCAGCCAAAGCACAAGCTGAACAGGCAACTAAGGATAAAGAAGCTGGATCTACAAAAGATACTAACGAGAAATCTGATAAGCCTTCTGATGAAAAAGTAGTAGATGCTGAATTCAAAGAAAAAAGTAAAGCTTAATTATTTTTTATTATTTTTATATTTGGTAAAAAACTAATGGTTGGAAAAGATTATTATAAAATTTTAGGAGTTGAAAAATCTGCAACTAAAGAGGAAATCAAAAAAGCTTACAAAAAAGCAGCTTTAAAACATCACCCAGATAGAGCCCCTAAAGGTAAAGAAAAAGAGTACGAAGAAACTTTTAAAACTATTAATGAAGCAGCAGCCGTTTTAAATGATGAAAAAAAACGACAACAATATGACCAATTTGGTAGCTCAGCTTTTTCCGGGGGACAAGGTTACGGGAATGCAGGAGGATTCCAAGGTTTTGATTTCTCAGACATTATGTCGCAATTTAATTTTGGTGATGGGGATAACATGTTTGATCAAATTTTTGGTGGTGGGAGAAGAAGAAGTAGAACTAGACGAGGATCAGATTTATTATATGAATTAGAAATTACATTAGAAGAAGTAGCTAATGGGATTAAAAAAACAATTAGTGTAAATAAATTAGAACATTGCAGTGATTGTAAAGGTAAAGGTGGAAAAGATTTTCAATCATGTAGTCATTGTAATGGAAGTGGACAATTAAAACGAACACAACGTACACCTTTCGGTGTATTTCAACAAACTGGAGCATGCCATTACTGTAGTGGAGAAGGACAAACTGCAAATAAAACTTGTACAACCTGTAGCGGGGAAGGATTAGAACGTAAAAAGAGAAAGATAGAAGTTTCTGTCCCATCAGGCGTAGAAACTGGTATGAGACTAAGATTAGCTGGAGAAGGTGAAGCAGGTATCAAAGGAGGACCTAGTGGAGATCTATTTGATCAAATAAATGATAAAAAACATAAATTATTTGAAAGAAAAGGAAATGATCTCAATATTAATAGTAATCAGGTGATTATTGGTGATAATTT
>CAYMTF010000155.1:1431-1653 GCA_964393295.1 uncultured Methanosarcinales archaeon
AACCGTCCCTATATCTTTTACACAAGCAGTTTTAGGAGATGAAATTGAAGTTCCAACAATAATTGGAAAAGCAGAACTTAAAATCCCAGCAGGAACAGATTCAGAAACTATTTTTAGGATGAAAAATCAAGGATTACCATCCATCAATAGAGTTGGGAAAGGTAATCAGATGGTAAAAGTACAAATTGAAGTGCCAAAAAAGTTAAATAAAAAACAAAAAGA
>CAYMTF010000156.1:0-1649 GCA_964393295.1 uncultured Methanosarcinales archaeon
TTCAACACTCAAAAAATTAAACATTAATGCTAATAAGTAAGCAGAAACAGATAGTATTGATATTTGAACAACACCTCCTAAGTAAGAAATTAAAGCAACATCTTTTAATCTTTTAAAATCAATCTCTATACCTACAATGAACAAAAGAAATGCAATACCTATTGTAGACATTGATTCAATGATTGTTGTATCAGTGATTAATTGAAATACTGGAGTTATGAAAATACCAACCAATATATAAGCAAAAAGTTGTGGTTGTTTAATTAATCTAAAAAGAAAAGCTAATAACGCTGCAGCAATAACCACTAACCCTAAATGAATAAACAAATCTCCTCCAGCTGCCATCTCTAAGAGAGAATAAATAATACAGGTATATAAAATTTACCTATCTTTGATGTTTAATAATTATTTTAAATTTTTAATAAAGTTAAGTGAAATTATTTATTATTAAGAGGTTTGATCTCTTCTTTCATGAAATTTACTTCTTTGACATCAATTAGATTAGTCAACCTTTTAGATAATTCATCTGAAAATGGTTTTGGTAAATCAATAGGTAATTTGATCAATGCAATACCATCTTTAACTTCAACTTTCCCTAATTTTTTAACTTGACTGAACACATTACCAAGATAAGCAAGAATCTGTTCTGCAGGATCAGTTATTTTTCTAGAAATTTTAATCTCATAAACAACTTCCTTACCTGCTAAAGGGTGATTAAAGTTTACCATTACTCTTCCACCAGATATTCTCATTACTGTACCCATCTGACCATCGAAATCAACTTGTAAACCTGGGAATGGTTTCAATTTATGTTCTTTAAATTCTGACAAAGGAACTAATTTGACATGTTTCATCTGCTTTTTTCCAAATGCCAATTCTGGTTGGAGATTAATTTGATAGGTTTTACCAACTTCTTTGCCAACTAAATGGCTATCTAACCCAGGTAAAACCTGTTTCTCACCAACACAAACTAGAACAGGAGTATAATCTCCTTTAGGGTTATAATTTTTAACTGATTTAGCAACTTTTTCTTCAGTAGTGTCAAAAATGTTACCATCTGAGGATCTACCTGTGTAATTTAATTCTATGAAATCTTTATTTTGAATAATGTCTACCATAATATCAGAATAAATCTTTTAGATTGTTTATAAATCTTATTGTTAATTAAATAAAAAGAGTAGATTAATTTAATTTTCATGTACAGTTAGTAATATTTAAAAAGAAGGATTTTATTTACATTAACATGACTAACAAGATGTACCATTGGGCAGAATTTGCTGCTGAAAAAATAATCAGAGAAAATGGTGATAAAAAAATTTATACTGTCGCTTCAGGTATCACTCCATCTGGAACTGTACATATAGGGAATTTTAGAGAAATCATTACTGTTGATTTAGTTAAAAAAGCATTAGAGAAAAGAGGTAAAAAAGTAAGGTTTATTTATTCTTGGGATGATTATGATGTTTTCAGAAAAGTAGCTAAAAATTTACCTAAACAAAAAGAGTTACAAAAATGTTTAAGAATGGCGGGAGTAGACATGCCAGATCCTTATGGATGCCATAAGAGCTATACTGAACATTTTGAAAAAGAATTAGAAGAAATCCTTCCAAATGTAAATATTTTCCCAGAATTTATCTACCAAAATGAAA
>CAYMTF010000157.1:0-1594 GCA_964393295.1 uncultured Methanosarcinales archaeon
GTCAAACCTTCATCTTTGGCCATTTGAAAATATTTGACCAATTCCTTCTCATCTTTAACTTTAAGAACAATCTTAGCCATTCCTGAGCGTCTCCATTTTGATACCAACTCAGAATCTGATCTTAATACAGCTTCAACTGATGCATGTGCTGATTGAGCACAAGCTTTTCCCTTGGGTAATTTCAAATCCTGACGAATCAAAATTACTTGTTTTAAATCTGACATATTTATTGGTAAAAAGAATTTAGTATAAAAATGTTAGTAAAAAATTAAAAATTAATTAGTGTAATTTGAAGGGTTATCAAATTCTCCCCACCTATCACTCCTACTGATCATATAAGTATCTAAACTATCCCAAGAAGTATTTGTATCAATAGCCTTAGGTAATTGAAGGATTAAATAATTATTATTTGCTGTATCTTGAACTCCTGAACCAGCAATTACAGCAACATCTCTTTTTGCATATTCTGATATGAAAATTGAACTATCACATCCCCCCAGAATTAAAGTGGTATGATCTTCAAAAAAATTGTCTGCTTCGCTAATCAATGCCCTCATATCTCCGGTATGACCTCTAACATTAACAATGTCATAGCTACCTTCAATATTAGAATCTCTGCATCCAACTGTAATGTCTCTATCCCCATAACTACCTTGCCATTCAGTACTGTTAACTTTTGAAAGATTAAATCTACTATACCTTCTTGCAGTATCTTTAAGGCCTCTAGCATAATTCTCCACTTGATCACACTTACTAAAAATCAAAATGTTATCAGTTCCAAAATCTGATAAACTATCAACTCTTAAATCTAAACTATCATTTGTAGAATTATTTTCTCTATCTCGAGGATTATCCTCATTATTAGTACCACAACCAATTAAAGTGCTATAAATCACTGGTAATCCATAAATTAATTTTTTCATATTCATTTTTTTTATCCTCTCTTTTTTAATTAAATGATTAACAAATTATTTGATTTGAAAAATCAGAATAAATTATTAAAATGTTTTACAAAATTAGGAGCTTCGACCCACACTGCAGAATCATAATTATGATGAGTCTTTTGATCATCCGTTAAAAATATTAATACACTTTTATTATCAATAACACAAAATCTGGAATCTTTTTCCTTACTAATATTAACTTCTGCTAAATCTGAAAAATTTTTTAAAATTACTTCATTAACTCCCTTTGGAGTAGACAATTTTATATTTACTCCTCTTTGAGATGCTTTTTTTAATTGTGTTAATAAAGTCTCATATTTCCTTTCAAAACCTTCTTTAGTGGTTTTTAAATGGATAGATTCTTTAGCATTTTTAATCAAAAAATTAATATGTTCATAAACTTTTTCTCTCCCTCTAAAAGAAGCAGAGTTATCAGTTGGATCAATAAATTTTATCCCGTCTGAGTGTAATAAATTTAATTCTGTTAATAAAGAACTTTCTTTTAAATCTTCAAGAACATTTTTTTTCTCTTTAGCTTCTTGAGATACTTTCTTTTTGACCCTTTCAATTACTTCTTTTGGGTGTACTGCTAAATATTTTATTGGTTTACCAATTTTAACAACAATAAAACCTTTTTTCTCTAAAGATTC
>CAYMTF010000158.1:0-1590 GCA_964393295.1 uncultured Methanosarcinales archaeon
TTAAAGAATTGAAAACAGGAATAATTGGAATCTCTGGCGGAGATGAAAAAAGTAAAACAAAATTTTGTAGTAAATATGATCTAAATGTAACTTTATTATCAGATACAGATTTTGCAGTTTCAACAAGTTTTGATGTTTATGGTGAAAAATCATTCATGGGAAGAAAATATATGGGGATTTCTAGAAAAACATTCGTATTAAACAATGAACACAAAATAATAAAAATATTTCATAAAGTAAAACCAATGACACATGTCAAAGAAGTAATAGAATATATTCAACAATTAAACTAAATATGAGGTAAAAAAATGGTAAACATAAACGAACAAGCACCAGAATTTAATGCAGAAGTATTTCAAAACAATGAAGTTAAAAGAGTTAATCTCTCAGACTATAAAGGAAAATGGGTTGTACTATTTTTTTATCCAGCAGATTTCACTTTCATCTGTCCTACAGAATTAGGAGATTTAGCAGATCAATATGAAACATTAAAAAGCATGAATGTTGAAGTATTGAGTGTAAGTACAGATACAGCTTTTGTTCACAAAGCTTGGCATGACAATTCAGCTACTATAGGAAAAATAACTTTCCCAATGGTTGCAGATCCAACTGGTCAAATCTGTAGAGATTATGGAACATATATTCAAGGTGAAGGTTTATCCTTAAGAGGAACTTTCATTATTGATCCGGAAGGAGTTTTGAAAGCTTACGAATTACATGATAACAGTATTGGAAGAAACAGTGCTGAGATCATAAGAAAAATTCAAGCAGCTCAATATGTCGCAGAACATGGTGACGAAGTTTGTCCAATGAACTGGAAACCAGGAGAAAAAACTCTAAAACCAGGAATGGATTTAGTAGGAAAATTATAGAGGTTAAAAAAATGCATGAACATAAATTACCAGAATTACCATACTCATACGATGCTTTAGAACCATTTTATGATAAAGAAACTTTAGAAATTCATCATACTAAACATCATGCTGGATATGTAAAAGGTTCAAACAATGCTATCGCTAAATTAAAAGAAGCTAGAGAATCAGGAGATTTCAGTTTGGTAAAACATTGGGAGAGAGAACTAGCTTTTCATAGTGCTGGGCACCATTTACATTCTATGTTTTGGGAAAATATGAGACCTGGAAAAGAAGACAATAAAGCAGAGGGAGAATTATTATCAGCGATTGAACAAAATTTTGAATCTTGGGATTCTTTTGTTGCACATTTCACTAAAGCTACTGCTGCTGTTGAAGGTTCAGGTTGGGGAGTATTAGCTAAAGGTAAAAATGGTCACTTAGAAATTTTTTCTGTACAAAATCATCAGAATGTATTTGTACCGGGATTTCAACCAATCATGGTTTGTGACGTATGGGAACATGCTTATTATCTTAAATTCCAAAACAGAAGAGCAGAATGGATTAGTAACTTCATGAAATTGATTAATTGGGATGAAGTTGCAAAAAGGTTTGCTTAAATTTTTTTTATTTCTTTAATTAAAACATTAATTCATCTTTTATTAATTAGTGACAACTTTTTTCGTTAGGTCAGAGTCTACAAGAAAGAATTAAATTTTATTCTTTTCAATGTAATCTT
>CAYMTF010000159.1:0-1543 GCA_964393295.1 uncultured Methanosarcinales archaeon
AAGCAGAGTTAATTAATTTTAGAAAAGAAGGAAGATTAAAACTGTTAGAGTTAACACAAAAAGGAGAAGATATTGCAGGGAACATAGAAAGTATTAGAACTATGTTGTAATACCCTTTTTTTTTAATATTTTGATTATTTATTTATACAAAGTGAATAAACAGTTCCTGGATTTCTACAAACATCTTTAGTTGCACTAATTCTATCATCACAATCTGTATCCTCATAACAAGCAACTTGATCGACAACAGAACTCCCAGTGATATTACCGTCGATGTTTATTAAAAACCCAATAGATACCATTATTGCAATTAATGTAAAACCTAAAAAAAAGACTTTTTGTTTATGATTCATTATCTACCTCTTAAAAGTTAAATTTTTATTAACTAAGAATTTAAAGATATTAAATAGTATAAATAATTTTCTAAAAAAAGAAAAAAAAGATTATTCTAAATACATCTTTAACTTATCTCTATTTAATTTCCAATCAGGAGATAAGACTTTATTTTTCTTATAGTATTTGATCAACCTTCTAATTTTAGAATCGGTTAACAATAGTCCTCTTTTAGAAGTTTGATCTTTCTTATTTTTTTCACGATGACTCAAAATAGCTACCATTTTCCTGATTAAATTCAAAAGGTCTTCAGGTATATCCCCAGCTAATTTGTTCTCTTTTAATATGTTATTAATACTTTTTTTAGTAATTGATTTAACATTTGGGATCCCATATTTGTCTCTCAGAATCATACCAATTTCACTAGTACTTTTATTAGATTTTTTATATTTTACAACTAATTTTTCAACTTCTTCAGCTGAATAAATTACCCAAGATGAATCAGAATTGTTTGGTTTTGTACTTCCTGATTTACCCTTCTTCCTAGAATGCATTCTTGCCATTTTAATTTATCTCCAGTGCAGATGAGCTTATACCAATCTGCCTCTTATTTCTTTTTTAAAATAGAATCTATTTATAAGTGTTGCTAACATAAAAACAATTACTTCCTTTTTCCACCATAAACAGTAGTTATAGAATAATTTCTTAAACTTCCTTTTTTCCTATTCGTTTGCCTACTTAGTAACTCATCTAAACCTTTCCTACTAATATCTCCTTCAATCCTTAGTTTAGGTAAATCATCTCTTGAGGAGATAGTCACAGTAATATTTTGGTCACCCCTTGTAAAATTATTATAAGACCTAATAATACTAGCAAAACGACGGTAAAAACTAAAATCTGGGTTATTCCTATTACGATTTAAAACAACCTCATAAATTTTTTGTTTGTTAATCTCTTCCTCTAAACTTTTTGTAGTGGTAAGAACTTTCTCAGAAAGATATGACCTTAATAATAATTCATTCTCAGAAGGATCATGAAAACGACTTTTATGGTTTTCTCTATCCAATATTGCATCTCTAAGAGTTTTGATATAATGTCCCCTTTCTCCTATAGGTACTAAACAAGGGCTATAGCCAGCACTTTGTAAGATATAATTCTGAACCAACCTTGAGGATCTACCATTCCTATCATCATAAGGATGGATTGCTAA
>CAYMTF010000160.1:0-1509 GCA_964393295.1 uncultured Methanosarcinales archaeon
AATTTAGATTTAGTAAACCATAACACAAAATCATGTGCATTTTTTTTATTATGATCTTTTTCAACTCTTGATCTCCCTTCTAGTTCTAAATTTAAAAATGCAAGCTTCCCATAATCACCAATCTTGGAGGTATCAAAATAAACATTACCTCCAGAAAAATAAGTAAAACCACCATCTTCTAATTTTTTCACCATCTCAAGTTGTTCTTCAATATGTTCAGTAGCTTTACACCACACATTTGGAGGAAGAATATTCAATCTTTCTATATCTCTCTTAAATGCTTCGGTATAAAAATCCGCTATCTCCCAAACAGTCTTTTTTTCACGTCTAGCACCTTTAAGCATTTTGTCTTCACCATCATCACCATCGGAGCTTAAATGTCCAACATCAGTTATATTCATAACATGACTTACCCTAAATTTATTAAATAATAAGACTCTTTTAAGAACATCTTCAAAAAGATAAGAACGTAAATTACCAATATGGGCAAAATTATAAACAGTTGGCCCACAGGTATACATCTTAACTTCACCTTCTTTTAAAGGCTTGAATAATTCTTTCTCTCTACTTAAAGTATTAAATAATTTTAATTTATTCTCAATTTCCACCATAATCACCACAAATAATTAACTCAACACACATTAACAATTTAAAATCTCAGCCCTATTTAAACTTTTTTCCAATAGAGAATCAAAATCAAGCAATTTTAATTGATCATTTATTTTTTTAACTTCTGAACTTGTTTTTGGACTCTTTGGACCTAATAAACCACAAACTTCCGGCCCTTTTGAAACCTCATAAGTCCCTATAGATTTAGCAACAGAAATAATCTCTTGTTTATCGAAAATTAATAAAGGTCTTAAAATTTCAGTGTTAACTAAACTAGTTATAGTTTGCATATTACTCAAAGTTTGACTACTTACCTGAGCTAAATTTTCTCCAGTAATTAAAAACGAATTATCATAAGACTTTTTTTCGGATTTTAAAATAACTTCTGCAATTTGGAACATCAAGATTTTTGAAAGGATAAAAAAATTATTATGAAAACACTTATCAACTAATAATTTTAAAACCTCTGCAAAAGGAACCAGATACAATCTTTTAAGACCAAGTTTCTTAGCAAGTTCTTTAACTTTAATAATCTCCTTCTCATCAGTCAAAGGTAACTGATGAAAATGCACAGCTATAATGTTAATTTTAGACTGCATTAAATGTATTGCAACTGGAGAATCAATCCCCCCAGATAGTAAAGCTACCGCGACACTATCATTATCAGCCTTTATTGCGATCTTATTTTTTGAGATAACCATCTTATTAATGGGATATAAAATCAATTTTTTATAAAATTTCACAAAAAAAAACAATATCTCAAGAAAAGTTTATAACAATGAAAACTTTAATCAAACTTATGTTTTTAAAAAATAAAGGAGGAGATTATAAAATTAAGAAATTAATTATTCTAAACATATTGATAATTATTATAATACTAATTAACTCAAGTATGTGCTT